>USSR01000104.1 GCA_900557355.1 uncultured Bacteroides sp. | reverse complement strand
TGCGGAAACATTTTACAGGTAACTTTATGCAGGTGGAGCCATCACAAGCCGGATTGCCATTGCTAAATTGCAGCAGCAACTGGCAGAATTGGATAAAGAGAAGAACAGGCAGGATATCCGCTTCCTACTGGTAGGAAATTATCTGGAGATGTACAAACTACAGAACCAGGCAGAAGTATATCGGAAGAATATAGAGCAAACCCGGAAACTGGTGGAAGATATCAATGCCAAGCAGTCGCAGGGATTGGCTTTGAAAAATGATATCACTCGTTATGAATTACAATTGAAATCCCTGGAACTGGCATTGACGCAGATTGAGAATAGTATCCTCATTTTAAATAATCAGTTGACCACCGTACTCGGCTTACCCGAAGAAACGGTGATTGGTGTGGATACTACTTTGCTGGGGAGACTTCCCAAACCTTCGGAAGAGGCACATTGGCAGGAAACGGCAGTATTGAGCTCTCCTGCGCTGCAACAGATGAAACTGAATATCAAGCAGTCAGAATATAATGAACGGATTGCGAAGGCGGAACGCTTACCATCCGTAGCTCTCTTTGCCGGTGATAAACTGGACGGACCCATTACGATTGAAGTGCCGCCTATTAACAAGAATCTGAATTACTGGTATGTCGGCATAGGATTGAAGTTCGATATAGCTTCCACCTTTAAGTCCGGGAAGAAAATCCGTCTGGCACGTCTGTCCACCCGGCGTGCACAAGAGAATGATTTGTTGTTACAGGAAAATGTACGGACAGAAGTGAAGGCGGCATACATCCGTTTTTATGAGGCTTTTACCATTTGTGATACGCAAGAGAAGAGTCTGGAACTGGCGGCACAAAATTACAGTGTGGTGAATAACCGCTACTTGAATGATCTGGCATTGATTACTGATATGCTGGATGCCAGTAATTCTAAGTTGAATGCGGAGTTGCAATTGGTGAATGCACAGATTAATATACTTTTCAACCTCTATAAGCTGAAGAAGACAGCGGGATGTCTGTAAATTGTCGGCAATTATATATGAATGAAAACTAATGAATTAAATAAGATATGGAACGCAAAAAGAAAAAACTGATTTATAACGTAGTAGTTAGTCTCTTACTTATTGCCGGGCTGGTGTGGGTATGCTCTCATTTCGTCCACCTCGGCAGTGTAGCTTATACCGACAATGCACAGGTAAAACAGCTGATTGTCCCCGTCAACAGCCGCGTGCAAGGCTTTATCAAGAAGATCTATTTTGATGAATACCAGGAAGTGCGTAAAGGTGACACCTTGGCATTGATTGAAGATTCCGAGTTCCGTTTCCGTCTGGCACAGGCTGAGGCTGATTTTCAGAATGCTATTTCGGGAAAGAATGCAGTGGCCACCACGGTACATACCACTCAGAATAATATTGCCGTATCCGATGCTGGTTTACAGGAAGCTAAAGTTCGCCTGGACAATGCCGAGCGTGAATACCACCGATATAAAAACCTTCTGGCACAGGATGCTGTCACCAAACAACAGTACGATGCTGTGCAGACAGATTACGAAGCATCCAAGGCACGTTATGAACTTCTGCTTCGTCAGCGCCAATCTACAACTTTAGTAAAGCAGGAACAGACCCATCGTCTGGAACAAACAGATGCAGGTATCAAACTGGCACAGGCTGCTTTGGAATTGGCGCGTCTGAATCTTTCTTATACCGTTATCCTTGCTCCCTGCGACGGAACTACTGGACGGAAAGATATTCAGGAAGGGCAGTTGATACAACCCGGGCAGACTTTAGTTGACATTGTTGACGAAAATGAAAGATGGGTAGTAGCCAATTACAAAGAAACTCAGACTACCTATATCCGGGAAGGTCAGCCGGTAGAAATAGAAGTGGATGCCGTGCCCGGAATTATTTTTAAGGGTATTGTGAAATCTATTTCCCGTGCTACGGGTGCCAGCTTTTCTCTTCTACCGCAGGACAATTCCGCAGGGAACTTCGTAAAGGTGGAACAACGTGTTCCTATCCGCATTGAGTTCTCTACCGGGAACCGTCCGGAAGATATGGAGCGCCTGCGTGCCGGTATGAATGTGGAGTGTGTAGTAAACTATTGATATTATGCACGAAACAGGACCTTTTTCCATTCCGGCTATCCGTGATTTTGTACCTTCTAAACTGCGCCCCTGGATTATCATTGCCTTTGTCATAGTCTTCCAGTTCTCCGGTGGTCTCTATTTGGCGGCAGTCAATGAGATGGTTGGCTCTACGGCATTAATGCAGGAGGACATTATGATGGCAGGTTATGCTTCTATGGTGGGCATGGGGTTGACATTTGCCATCATGTTCCGCCTGAAGTTCCGTTTTACTTCGAAGGCTTCGTTGATGACGTGCAGCATTGCCCTGATTATTTCTAATCTGATATGTATGCATACACATAGTATTCCCGTGCTGGTAATCACCTGTTTCTTTGCAGGTATCTTCCGCATGTGGGCCACGTTCGAATGTAATTCTACCATTCAATTATGGCTTACTCCCAAACGGGATTTATCGGTATTCTTCTGTTTTATCTACTTGCTGGTGCAGAGTTGTATTCAGCTATCGGGATTGGTAACAATCTATACGGCCTTCTGGGCGAAGTGGGAGTATATGCACTGGTTGATTATTGGTTTATTGCTATTGGTGATGCTGGTTACATTGTGGTTATTCCGTAGTTATCGCTCCTTGCCGAAATTACCGTTGTTCGGTATCGATTGGTTGGGGGCTTTGATGTGGGGGCTTGTGCTGTTGTGTATCCTTTTTGTCTGTGTGTATGGGGAACATTATGACTGGTATCAATCTTTCCAGATACGGGTGGCAACTATCATCGGTACGCTGATTCTTGTATTGAACCTGTGGCGTGCATCTTTCATCCGCCATCCGTTTATTGCTTTGAAGACGTGGACGTATCGCTCTGTTTGGCTTCCCTTTATACTATATATAGTAATAGATATTCTGCTGGCACCATCACATCCGTTTGAACATGTTTATATGGAAGGTATATTGGGGTATGATGCCTTGAATGTAATTTCACTCAACTGGGTGGTACTGCTGGGGATTGTTGTGGGAGCAGGCTTTACCTTCTTCACTTTCTCCCGTCGCAAATGGCGTTATAAGACAATGACGGTGATTGCATTTTCTTCCATTACCGGATATCTGATGTATTTCTATTTCGGCATTGAGTATGCTTTGCCGAAGGAAACATTGTTTATACCGCTGTTTCTACGTAGCTTCGGGTATGTGATGATAGCTATTTGCTTCCTTACAGTGCTGTCTCGTGTTCCCTTCCAGCATTTCTTCCAGGCGGTGTCTGTGCAGTCGTTTGTCAGTGCCGGATTTGGTGGAGCTCTGGGCACGGCCATTTTAGGACATGCTCTGAATGGGGCTATGAAGAAGAATGCAATGCTGCTGGGTGCTGGGTTAGATCATGTGAACCCTTTTGTCAGCCGGATATCTGCAGGAGAACTATATGGTGTTGTACAACAACAGGCCCTGATGGTTTCAATGAAAGAGCTGTACGGCTGGCTTATTCTGTTAGCTTTGTTTTGTCTGTTGGTGTTCTTGGTTTACGAGAGTGACATTCGGCCGTATAAAGTACTGCATCCTACTTATCGCTCTATTCGCCGTTTTGTGAAGCATGAGTTGCGTATGGACAAGAAATTGGAAGCCACAGGCTAAGTTGAGATTTTTTTGTTCTTATATTGGATAGCATTGAATAAAATAGGTCGGTCTCTTTGCTCAAATGTGCCGCATTGGCTTTAGGTTGTAGTTTCTGGATTTATGAACTCCTGTTGCTGACAGTTCTCTTTATGATGGGAATGACGTTCACTACATCTACTGCGTTGGCTATGGAGTGTGAGCGCGACAATGCCGGGACAGCCTCGGCATTGTTTGGGGCTGTCTGCTTTTCGTTTGGTGGCATTGTCTCTCCTTTAGTAGGTATTGGAAACATTCTGGTTTCCACGGGGGTAATATTTGTCATCTGCTCTCTTTGTTCCCTTTCCAGTATTTTACTGGCTTTGGGCAGAAGGCGGGCAAGACTTTATTTTGCATTCAGTACATCCCAGAAACGCTGAGGCAGGTGGATATTGGGCACGTTTGCAGCTTCTTTAAATAGAGGAGCAATTTCTTTCGGGGCAAAACCGGCAATGCCGCATCCTATTTCTGTAACAAGGAAAGTGTATTGTGAGTGTTCTTTAGCAAAGCGGATAAATTCATCTACATAAGGTTTGATGGCTCCCGGCCCTCCGTGCATAGTCGGAATACCATAGGTTTGTCCTTGCAATCCGGTTCCTTGTCCCCAAATGGCTCCCCATTTTTTCCATGCCAGATAAGCGGCTCCGCCACCATGTGCGCCTTCCAGGTTACTACCGAAAACGAATATCTCGTCCGGGCGTAGTTCTGTGATACGATTAGAGGTAATTCTTGTTTTCATACTCATGTGATTAGGTTATAATTAATTATTTTCTCTTTTTCTTCATTTTTAAACTCTTGCTTTTCAGCAAAAGTAACCTTTAGGAAACTATCTTACTTATTTGTAACTTCTTGTTTATAAGCAAAATAGTGAATAGCTTTGCACTGTCGGAAAGTCACTGACTACATTTGCGAAGTTAGTGAAAAAACTGATGAATGCAACTATCTTATAAACAATTTAAAAACAAAAAGACAATGAAAGAACTTGCAGTAAAGAATTACAGGACCGCAGAAGGTCAGAAAATTAGCCAGGATGGTAATGAATTTACAGTGAAACCGATTGTTGCGCAGGCGGATGTGAACCAGTGCCGTGTGAACTTTGTAGAAGTGGAACCGGGTAGTTTTGCCTATGGATACCATTATCATGAAACGGATGAAGAGGTATTCTATATTATCAGCGGTACAGGTATTGTTCGTACCATCAATGGAGATGTTACAGTGAAAGCCGGTGATGCAATTACTTTTCCTGCGGGTCCGGAAGGTGCGCATGTTATTCGCAACGGATCGGATACGGAAAAGCTGGTTTATATTGATTTCGACACGAATAATCTCCCGGAGATTGTACACTTTCCTGATACGAACCAGGTGATGGCTTATGGAAAATTCTCTAATGGAATTTATGATAAGAAGTAGATTAGGACGTAATTCCTGATTTCTCATTTTGGAGAGTTCTTTTATGCCTAAAGTAAAACTTCAATTTGTGGTTACAAGTGAAGTTCAGCTTTAGGCATTGTGCTTTTTATAAAGGGAAATTATATTCTTCCGTTTTTTTTCTTTTATTTTGTGGAAAATATGTGAGACAATAGAATGTATATTTTATCCTTTTAAAACATCAGATATATGAAGACTTATTATTTATTACTCATTTTTGTGATGTTAACACTTCAGTCCTGTGGTGTAAAGCAACCGGTCCAAATGTCAGGTAATCCTCTTTTTGAAGGATGGTATGCCGATCCCGAAGGTATTATCCTGAACGATGAATATTGGATATTTCCCACTTATTCTGATAAATATGAGAAACAAATATTCATGGACGCTTTTTCTTCAACAGACTTGGTAAATTGGACTAAGCATGAACGTATCATTGACAATAAGGCTGTGAAATGGGTATGGCGTGCTATGTGGGCTCCCGCTATTGTTAAGAAGGATAATAAGTATTTCTTGTTCTTTGGAGGTAATGATATTCAGAATGATAATGAGTACGGTGGTATCGGTGTCGGTGTGGCAGACAGACCGGAGGGACCATATCAGGATTATTTGGGTCGGCCACTCATAGATAAGATATATAATCGTGCTCAACCGATTGACCAGTTTGTATTTCAGGATAAAGATGGTTCATATTATATGTATTATGGAGGTTGGGGAAGATGTAACGTCGTTAAGCTGAAGGATGACTTTACGGGACTTTTACCTTTTGAAGACGGAACTTACTACAGGGAGGTTACGCCGGAAAATTATACGGAAGGTCCTTTCATGTTCATTCGCGATGGGAAGTACTATTTTATGTGGTCGGAAGGAGGTTGGGGTGGTCCTGACTACTCAGTGGCTTATGCCATTGCAGATAATCCCTTTGGTCCGTTTAAGCGTATTGGCAAAATACTACAGCAAGATCCGGAGATTGCTACCGGAGCTGGACATCACTCTGTGATTCATGAACCAAAATCTGATAAGTATTATATCATTTACCATCGTCGTCCGTTAACTGAGACAGACGGGAACCATCGTGCAACCTGCATCGATGAAATGACTTTTGATAAGCATGGATATATCAATCCGGTTAAGATAACTTTTGAAGGGGTGAAAAGTAATCCTTTGAAATAATGTGATAACTATCTAATGCATAAGATATATGGAAATAGATCTAACTACTCCGGCTCTACTGTTTTCAGCGATTTCATTGATTATGCTGGCATATACCAATCGGTTCATGTCGTACGCCCAATTGGTACGTGCATTGAAGGAGCAGTATCGTGCGAATCATTCATCAGTGACTGCAGCGCAGATTGCCAATCTTCGAAAACGCCTGTATCTGACGCGTGCCATGCAGGTGACAGGAACAGGTAGCCTGTTGCTGTGTGTTGTAAGTATGTTCTTTATTTATATACAGCTCTATCTTGTATCTATTTATATTTTTGGATTGGCAATGGTGCTGTTGATTATTTCTCTGGCTATTTCTGTATACGAGATTTATATTTCGGTGAAGGCATTGGAAATACATCTGGATGATATGGATGAATAGGAAAGCCACTTCTTATTTGTCCTTTGTCCAGCGGTTAAAATGAATATTTTCCGGTTTCCATTTATCTTTCGGAAGTGGATTCTCAGCCGGATAACCGATTGGAATTACGTTCAGGGGAATAATGTCTTTGGGCAGTTGGAGTATTTTCTGTACTTCTTTTACCCGTTCTTCCATAGGGTAAACTCCTGACCATACGGCCCCTAATCCTAAACCTTGTGCAGCCAGCAGTAGGTTTTCTGTTGCAGCCGAAGCATCTTGTACCCAGTACTCCATACCTGCACCACTGATAGCTTTATTTAAATCTCCACATACTACGATGGCCAGTGGAGCATCCTTTGCCATTTTGGTATAAGGAAGGGTAGAACTCAATTCGTTTAGAATCTCTTTATCCCTAATGACAATGAAAGCCCAAGGTTGTTTATTGGTTGCTGTGGGAGCAGCCATGGCAGCTCTTAACAGTTGCTCTATTTTTTCATCCTCTACTTCTTGTGGTTGATAAGAGCGGATACTGGTTCTTGCATGTATGGCTTCAAGAACGGAAAGTTTATCATCTTGTTTCATAATAGGTTCCTCCATCTTATTAGGTTGATTTGGTCTCGGTTGAATAGATAATGCAGTTACTACTATAACCAAGGCAAGACTGAAAGTGTTCAGTACATATTGTGTCATTTGTCCTTTAGGTTTTCTGGAGAAATATACAATAATCAAGGTGCACAGTGCAATGCCTGCCAGTAAACCCAGGAAAAGTATCCAGTCAAAACTGAAAGCAGTTGCAGGCTTGTCGGCCGGATGTTTCTTTGCATATTCCATTGCCCTGTGGATGGACTGGATAATAGCTACCGAAGACTCTGTAGCTCCGGATATTCCGTCTACTTCTTTATTGATTGCTTCTTCCGGTGATAGATTATTCCATTGTTGCAGCAGGTCACTGTTTCGTACCTTGGCAAAGTAGCTGGGTGTTTCAGAGTTTTCCAATGCCACCACTTTTGTAATGCGGTTATCCTGCATATAGATTTCAAGAGGGACATTTCCTCCATATCCGTTGATATCTTTCGTTATTTGCCGGGTTGATATTATCTGTACTCCTTCATCCGTATGCCGTAATATATCGGAAGTTCCTATAGGACTTTCTGTTGCATTTTCCTTATCGGAGAGAATGCTCCCGAACTTGTTTCCCTTACAAATAGTTACTGCCAGAATCAGGAAAAAGCAAGTTGCTAGGCTCATGATGGTTTGGACTCTCAATGTTTTCATATTTAGTTGGTATTTATATCGTATGCAAATTTAGGGGAATTTTATTGAAAATAGCAAGTACTTGCTAAAAGTAGTGGGTGGTTTTGCTTTATTTATCATAAAAGTAATAGATAGTTAATGTTGATATATTTCTGTTTTATGTAAGCTTTGAGTTATATGAGGCGTTTTTAGAATGATTTTATTTATTTGATTTTATTGGTCTTTTATTTGCTTATTAGTTGTAAATGCTGTATGTTTGCGTAGAGATAATGTGCTAAATATGTTCTTTTTATAAATAAAGTATGAAGAAGTTATTATTGTTATTTGTATGTATTTTTGCATTGCTTTCATGCGAGGTGAAAAATTCTTATCAGGAACCGGAGACTGGCAAAGACTTCTCTTTGGTTGATGAAATTAGCGTGAGTGTTAATACTACAGAAAATACTCGCTGCCTGCTCTATGTCGGTGACCCTTATGTGGATGGTCATCTGGTAGGTGAACCAATTTTGATTGGCTATGCTCCGTTTACGGAAACTGTCAGAATTCCTAAAGCTACAGATAAGTTATATCTGTTGATGAATGGTCAGATGTATACCTATTCGAAGGGGGATGTCGTTGTAAATAAAGGTGTTACGAGAGCAGAGAGCGAACTGAGTGATGCGTTGATTACAGCTATCAATAATTTTTATCCGGAAGGGATTAGGAATACGCCAAGTGATTGTTATACTGAGTGTTCCGATTTGATAGTTGGAAACGAGGAGACTGAAGTCTGGATTACTTATGTGGGTAATGGTGGTGCTCATCTCAATAACAGTTTGTACTATTATACCTATACGGATGATGTCAATGACTATCGAGATTTGGATATGAAACTTGTATTCGATGGAACCCAGACGATTGGTTCAAAGATAGCGCTTGGTAAATTTACCGATTGTAAGATAGGCTTTGCATGCTCGTATTCGTCAGGTCTTTATCGGTATTCAACTCCGAGATTTAATCTGGGGCATAACGACATATTGTTGACGTCAGGAGTTATCAGAACACTGGTGTTTGGCGGTAAGGAGTATCAGACATTGGGTATGGAAGATCAAATTCCAAGTGGATGGTTTGATCAGGATTACAACGACCTGCTGTGTCTGATCGAATCGACTCCGACTTTGAAACCTGAAATTGAAATTCCGGTTCCGGAACTGGATCCGTCTAAGATTGTATGGCAAGGAATGTGGTTGTTTGAGGACAACTATCCCAGCCAGGGAGACTATGACTTTAACGATGTTGTAGTGAGGTTCCGTATTGAGGAGTCCGCCAATATTAAGAATGAGGTGTTGGCCTATATTCAGGTTATGGCAACAGGAGCAAATTTCAATAATAGTTTTGGAATCAATGGTAAGATCTATGTTGAGAATCTGACCGGTTATATGAATGTACGTAAAGGCACTTCAAGGGTGGAAACTGAGGTCATTCAGATAACCTTGCCAAAAGCTAGTGAATACATTCCGATGCTGAATAACGGAAAGGCTACCTTTGATCTTAATTCTTATAATGTACATAGTGCTGATTTCCCGAATGTACTTGAGATTCCATCAGTTGATTTCAAATGGTGCTTGGAAAATATCCGGATTGATGAGGCTTATCCTATGTATACGAAGTGGGTTGATAGTGGATGTAAGTCATATACTGATTGGTATAAAGGTGAGAGAAAGGACGATATGGTCTATATGGAATAAAAGACTTTTAAAGAAGTTCCTTTAGTTGAAGTAAATAGGTTTCTGTCCGGACTTGATGAATGACAGAAACCTATTTTTTTTGTGTATTCAACTCGGGTTATAGTTTTAGTATATAAATGCTTGATATAATACTAATTCCTTACAATAATTTAATATTCGGGGCATAGTCATATATTGAGGGTACTTCAGTCGTATAGTTAGGACATCTCAGTCGTATACTTAGGGTACCTCAGTCCTATATTGAGATAAGGCTATTATAACTTTATTGATAACCAATTAGTTGCAAAAAACTCTTTTGACGTTGATAAATCAAGACAAGTAATTGGCATAAAAATAAAAAATAATTCCATTTTTTATACTGAAATGAAATCATTTAATCAAGCATATATTTGTTTGGCTTAAACCATAGTTGCAATAATCTGGATAAACAGTATAAGGAATACCATTGCAATAGGATAAACCGTAGCGTAAGCTACACTCGGAATGTTACTGTCAGTCATAGAATCCGCTGCTGCAAGTCCCGGAGTACTGGTCATACCACCGGTGATGGTTCCCAGTAAGTCGAGTATACTGATTTTGAAGACAAACAGCCCGACGAACACAGCTACTAACATAGGTACCAGCGTAATAGCAGCACCTACTCCGAATAGCAGCCAGCCACTTTCCTGGAAAGTTGCCACCAGATTGGTACCAGCCGAGGTTCCGACTTCGGCTAGGAAAAGCAACAATCCCAACTGACGCAATAATTGGTTAGCAGGTCCGGACATAGACCACAGAATAGGTCCTGTCTTACCAATTGCACTTAAGAACAGAGCCACAATCAAAATACCGCCCGTTCATCCCGGAGAGAAAGATAAACCACCGGGGAAAGTAATATTCAGTTTGCCGAACAGTACTCCCAAAACAATACCCATTGCAATAGGGAAAAAGTCTGTATCAGATAGCTTTTTAGCATTGTTTCCCAGTAAGCGGGCCAATCCTTTAAGTCCTTCTTTTTCTCCTACCACCATCAGTTTATCGCCGAATTTCAGAGTTAAATCCGGTGACGGAGACAGATCAATACCGCTTCGGCGGATACGTGTTACCGTACATCCGAAGTTTTTCATCAGGTTCAAATCCCCTAATTGTTTATTGATCATATCCTTTTTGGTCAGTAATAAGGATTCGATTTCCTGTGTGTCTACCAAAGGTAATTCACCTTCTTCGCGTTCTCCGACTAAGACCGAAAGTTGGTTCAGAGCTTCTTCACTGCCTACTGCCTGTATGTAATCGTCTTCATGTAACACCGTATGAGCTGTAGGGATGGAAATAACTTCATCATGTTTATGGCGTGAAATAACAGCCCCTGTCATAGCCCGTGCATTGATTTGCATCAAGCTGCGGTTGAATACGGCAGGATTTGTGACGCGATAAATACAGGTAGTCAATTCCGGAAACTGTCCGCGACGTTCTTTTTCCAGTCGGCGGGCTTCCTTATCCAGATCAATGCGCATAATGCGGGGAAGCAGCTTTACAAACAGTATTACACCGATAACTCCAAACGGATAAGCGATACCGTAGGAGATGGATGCCAACGGAGAATTTGTACTGTCGATGGCTACGGCAAGTCCTGGTGTACTGGTCAGTGCTCCGGCTATTAAGCCTACTACACTGGGGGTATCGATGTCGAAAAGATATTTGAGCCCGATAGCCGTCAGAGAAGCCGAGCAAATAATCAGCATGGTGATTATGATCAGGGTCTTACCTTTACTTCGGAACGAGTCGAAGAAACCGGGACCGGCCTGAATGCCGATAGTAAAGATGAAAAGTACCAATCCGAAGTTTCCTAATTCTTTAGGAATGACTACACCGAAGTGTCCAAAGAGAAGAGCAATGAAAATGACTGCGGAAACGTCCAGAGATAATCCTTTAATTTTGATTCTCCCCAACATGAAGCCCAATGCAACAATGAGGAAGAGGGCGAAATAGGAGGAATTGAGTAAGTCAGCAAACATGAATTTAGATTATTTGTTAGTTTTCAATAATTCTTCTACTGCTACTTTCAATTGTGTATCTTCGCCTCTCACGATTGTTTCGGGCGAATTGGCTACTTTTACATCCGGTTCCAACTGCGTATTTTCCAGATAACTGCCATCGGGCAAACGGTAACCAATCACAGGAATACCGAATACCAGTGTCGGATCTTGCAGGCGCTCCCATGATACACTGGTCATAGTGCCCGGCACAGGCATACCTACCAGTTTACCCAGTTTCTGATGACTGTATACCCACGGTGTACCGTGTGCATTGGAATAATTGGCCTCGCACGTCAGCATGATGGAAGGCTTGTTCCAGCGGCGGCTCGGCATATCGCAGGCTTCACGGCCGCGAACCACCTGTGTGAAGTATTTCTTGCCACTGAACAGTATTTCTATATCTTCATGTAGACGACCGCCTCCGTTGAAACGGGTGTCGATGACAATACCTTCACAATTGTTGTATTTTCCTAAAATGTCCGAGTAGATGGAACGGAAGCTGTCATCACCCATTGATTTGATGTGCACGTATCCCAGTTTACCGTTCGACCATTTCTCAACGTCTGCTGCACGTTGCTTAACCCAACGTTCGTAAAGTAATGCACTGAGTTCGCTGTCTCTGATAGGGATTACTACCTCTTCCCAGCGTTCTTTCGTCTTGGGATCATACAATGAAACAAGTGTTTTCTTTTTTACCTTGTCATTGAGAAGCACATAATAATCGGCTTCGGGAGTGATCTCTTTACCGTCGATCTTTTCAATAACGACACCGGCTTTCACCTTTGTAGTAGCTTTGTCGAACGGACCCTTTTCTATCACTTCAGCAATGAGCATTCCTTTATCCTGATAATTCCAGTCGAAAAGTAGTCCCAGGCTGGCTGTCGGTTCGCTTTGTCCGTCCGGATAGAAACGGCCTCCGGTATGGGAGACATTCAACTCGCCCAGCCATTCACTCAATAGTTCGGCGAAGTCATAGTTATTATCGATATGTGGCAGGAACTTCCGATAAGCAGCTGTCATGGCGTCCCAGTTGACCCCATGCATGTTGGTGTTATAGAAACGCTTCTGTTGTTGTTTGTATACATGGTCGAACATGTATTCGCGTTCGGCGCTCAGATCCAGTTTCACTTGGGCAAGATATTTAATGGGCTTCAAGTCATCGGAAGCCAAGTTCATCTTTTGCATATTCTTACCGTTCAGGATGAAGAGAGTCTTCCCTTCTTTATCCATTTCCAGGGAGGTCCAGCCGGCATCTACTTTATGGAGCAACTTGGTCTCTTTCTTGTTCAGGTCCATTTTCCATAGGTTACGGCCGCTTTCGGTACTGGCCAGATAATAGAGGGTTTTTCCGTCTTTGGAGATGAGGGTACTTCCCATATTAGACGAGTTTGGTGTCAAGCGTACGATGCGGTCTTCTATGTTTTTCAATTCCACTACGACATCCTTTACCTTACTACTGTCTTTTGCGGCAACCTTTTTCCGGTCAGAGTTTGCTTCTTTGTATAGTTCGTAGTCTTCTTTGCTCAGGCTGAATTTGTCGTATGCATCCTGATTCAGGAATACCAACATAGCATCGTCCAGCGAACCCCATGAAGCATGTGCGCGCATACCGTAGCGTTCGGTAGTGAAAAGAATGGCATTGCCATCGAGCGCAAAACTGGGTGAACCGCTGCTGTATCCACTATTGGTCAGGTTGATAATCTCGCCATTGCCTTGTGCGCTGACCAGACCTATATCCGAATATGGGTCGTGCTTGTTTCCGATAAATTCCAATGTGAACCACTTGCTGTCCGGAGACCAAGCATAGTCGAACCCTCCGCTTGTGCTGTACCAGGTAGAACCATCGGTGATCCGGCGTACTTTCTTGGTTTCCAGATTGAGTACCATCAGACGATTGCGGTCTTCAATGAAGGCTAACTCCTTACCATCGGGTGAGAATTGCGGATGCGAACGTTCTACGGTAGTAGAAGGCAATAATACTTCTTCTTTTATTAAAGTTGCATTCGGAAAATTCGGATCTTCCTCCCGAACTATCTTGGCTAGATAAATCTGCCAGTTACCACTGCGTTCACTGGCATAGGCCAGCGTCCGGTTGTCCGGGGCAAACGAGAGACCATCTTCCTCTGCTGCCGTATGTGTAATCTGTTTGGTGGTGGTATAGTCTGTCGATGTTACGAATACTTCACCGCGTACAGTGAAAGCAATTTGCTTGCCGTCCGGTGAAACTGTAGCAGAGGTTGCTCTATCCGGATATTTCAGATAAGCTATTTGTGGCTGGTCGTCGCGAATGATTTCTACATTTATCTTCCGGGGATTCGAGCTTTCCTGCTGGGTATAGATCTCACCATCGTATCCATAGCACAAGGTGCCGTTGTTACTCATTGAAAGGAAACGCACGGGATGGGTTTTAAAGCTGGTAATTGTTTTTATCGATTGGGGTTGCGAAACCGGGAAAGAATATACGTTGAATGAGCCGCCATTACGTTCGCTCAGGAAGTAGACGGTTTGTCCATCCGGTGATACTG
>USSR01000103.1 GCA_900557355.1 uncultured Bacteroides sp. | reverse complement strand
AACCGGGAAGAAAAACTTTCTCAACATCGCCATCAAGTACGCCGATTGCGTATGTCGTGAGATAGGTACAGGCGAAGGACAGCAAATCCGTGTTCCCGGACATCAGATTGCCGAAATGGCACTTGCCAAACTTTATCTGGTCACCGGAGACAAGAAATACCTCGACCAGGCTAAATTCTTCCTCGACCAGCGTGGTTACACCAGCCGCACGGACGAATACAGTCAGGCACACAAGCCCGTTGTCCAGCAGGATGAAGCCGTGGGACACGCCGTTCGCGCCGCTTATATGTACGCAGGAATGGCCGACGTGGCAGCTCTCACCGGAGATACCGCCTACATTCATGCCATCGACCGCATCTGGGACAATATCGTCGGTAAGAAGTATTATATCACCGGCGGTATCGGAGCTACCGCTGCCGGAGAGGCTTTCGGTAAAAACTACGAATTGCCCAATATGTCAGCCTATTGCGAGACTTGCGCAGCTATCGGTAATGTATATGTCAACTACCGTCTGTTCCTGCTCCACGGCGAATCAAAGTATTATGATGTATTGGAACGTACCTTATATAACGGTTTGATTTCGGGCGTATCACTGGACGGCGGCGGTTTCTTCTACCCGAATCCGTTGGAGAGCATGGGACAACATCAACGCCAACCCTGGTTCGGCTGCGCTTGCTGCCCCTCTAATATCTGCCGTTTCATTCCGTCATTGCCGGGATATATCTATGCGGTGAAGGATAAAGATGTCTACGTTAACCTCTTCATGTCCAACACTTCGGACCTGAAAGTAGGCGGTAAGGCTGTTTCTATCGAACAAACAACGAAGTATCCCTGGAACGGAGACATCGCCATCGGTATTAAGAAGAACAATGCCGGGCAGTTCACGATGAAAGTACGTATCCCGGGATGGGTACGGGGTCAGGTAGTTCCGAGCGACCTTTACAGCTACAGCGACGGCAAGCGTCTGAAATATACGGTAGCCGTGAACGGAGAACCCGTACAAAGCGAACTGAAAGACGGCTACTTCTGCATCGACCGCCGTTGGAAGAAGGGTGACAAAGTGGAAATACACTTCGACATGGAACCACGCACCGTGAAAGCCAACAATAAAGTGGAAGCCGACCGTGGACGCATTGCCGTGGAACGCGGCCCGATTGTGTATTGCGCTGAATGGCCGGATAACAACTTTGATATTTTCAGTGTATTCATGAACCGCAACCCGAAGTTTGAAGTAGTGGAGAAGCCCGATTTACTGTATGGCATCAACCAACTGAAGACAGGGGCACAGATTCTTGGATACGATGACCAGGGGCGTCCCTACCACTGACGTGAATTTGACCCTGATTCCTTATTATGCATGGGCACACCGTGGTTCGGGAGCC
The DNA here is from genome assembly GCA_900557355.1 of uncultured Bacteroides sp. Classification (GTDB taxonomy): domain Bacteria; phylum Bacteroidota; class Bacteroidia; order Bacteroidales; family Bacteroidaceae; genus Bacteroides. Next base: position 12,847 of record USSR01000103.1, on the reverse strand, counting down.
ATGGGAGTATGGTTGCCGCAGGAATTAAGCGCATCCCGCCCCACCATGCCCGCCACGCTGGCTTCGGAAAGCAAGATTGATGCTTCACACAAAGTAAAATCTATCTCAGCCATCAACGACCGCCTGGTGCCGAAAGATGAGAACGACCGCTCCATGCCTTACTATCACTGGTGGCCGAAACAGGGAAGCACCGAATGGATTTCATACGAATTCCCGGCAGAAGCAACCGTCAGCAGTGCTACCGTATATTGGTTTGACGATGCTCCCTGGGGTGGTTGCCGCGTACCGAAGAGCTGGAAGATTTATTATAAAGATGCACAAGGCGAATGGCAACCCGTTACCGGTGCCGACAAATACGGAGTTGAAAAAGGTACGGGAAATGTGGTTAACTTTGACCCGGTAAAGACAAAAGCCGTCAAACTGGAAATCAGACAGCCGGATAAATATTCATCAGGCTTATTTGAATGGGAAGTTAAGTAAAGGTTAGGTATATGAAAATGGTTAGATTAGGTTTGTCAGTAGCCATGCTCCTTTGTGGGGGCATGGCTATTGCCCAAGGTACGGTAGAGGATTACAACCGTGCCTATTCATTGAGAGAGAAGTTCAGCGCAAACAAGGTATTCTACTCCAATGTCACACCGGTGTGGATAGAGGGTACACATCAGTTCTGGTATGTGCGCAATACACCGGAAGGACGTATGTATGTATCGGTGAATGCAGACAAGAAAGGGAGAAAAGAGTTGTTCGACCATAGCCGCCTGGCTGACGCACTTACCAAGGCATCCGGCAAAGAAGTGAAATCTTCCGCCATCAATCTGGAGCGACTTCACGTTAACAAGAGTCTGGATACACTCCGCTTTGTTTTCAATAACCAGCGATGGATGTATGCCACCCGGAAAAACCAGTTGGCAAACGAAGGCAGCCTCCCCGCTCCCCAAAAGCAGAAACACTGGATGGAACGGGATGATGAGAAGACTGCCAATCCTATTCCTTCACCTGATGGTAAGTACACGGCGTTCATCAAGAATCATAATGTATACGTGAAAGAAATTGCCACAGGGAAAGAAAGACAGTTGAGTATAGACGGCACACTGAGCAATTACTATTCAGCCTATATCCGTTGGTCACCGGACAGCAAGAAGGTGACTTCCTGCAAGATACGTCCGGTTGAAAAGCGTTATGTATATTACGTGGAGTCTTCTCCAACGGACCAACTGCAACCTAAGCTCCACAAGCAGGAGTATGCCAAACCGGGAGATGAACTCCCATTTAAGGTGCCTTGCATCTACGAAGTGGAGACAGGACGCAGTATTATCCCTTCCACTGATTTGTTTGCCCAACAGTATGAGATATACGGCCCCGAATGGAACCCGGACAGCCGTGCCGTAACCTTCGAGTACAATCAGCGCGGGCATCAGGTGTACAGGGTATTGGAACTTTCGGCAGAAACCGGCAAGGTACGTCCACTGATAGAGGAAAGCAGTGATAAATACGTAAACTACACCCGCCATTTCCGCCATGACCTGAGGGACAACAAGCATATCATCTGGATGAGCGAACGCGACAACTGGAACCATCTGTATATGTACGACCGCACCACTGCGCAGCCCGTCCACCAAATCACCAAAGGCGAATGGTATGTGCGCGAAGTGCTTCGTGTAGATGAAGAAAACCGGCAGATTTACTTCTCCGCAAATGGTGTACAACCCGGTGAAGACCCTTATCTCATCCGCTATTACCGCATCGGCTTCGACGGGAAAGACTTGGTTTGCCTTACTCCGGAAGAAGGGATGCACCGTGCCTGGTTCTCGGGAGATATGAATTATCTGGTAGACGTTTACTCTATGGTAGACAAAGCTCCTGTAGCCGTGCTGCGCAGCGCCAAGGATGGCAAAGTAGTAATGCCATTGGAAACTGCCGACATCAGCCGCCTGATAGCCGAAGGCTGGAAAGCACCGGAAGTGTTTACCGCCAAAGGGCGTGACGGCAAAACGGATATGTGGGGACTGATTGTCCGTCCCACTAATTTCGACCCGAACAAGAAGTATCCGGTTATCGAATACATTTACCAAGGTCCCGGCGACCAATATGTACCCAAGACTTTCATTCCGTACAATTGGTACATGACTTCACTTGCCGAACTCGGCTTTATCGTCGTCATGGTGGATGGAATGGGAACTTCTTTCCGTTCACGCGAATTTGAGAATGTATGTTATAAGAATCTGAAAGATGCCGGACTGCCTGACCACATCGCTTGGATTAAAGCTGCCGGAGAGAAGTATCCGTATATGGATATGGACCGCGTAGGCATCTACGGCTGTTCCGCCGGAGGTCAGGAGTCCACCACTGCCGTGCTGCTGCATCCCGAATTCTACAAAGCCGCTTACTCCGCCTGTGGCTGCCACGACAATCGCATGGATAAAATCTGGTGGAACGAACTCTGGCTCGGATATCCCGTAGGCGACCAGTACAAAGAAGGTTCGAACGTGGAGAATGCCCATTTGTTGAGTCGTCCCCTGATGCTGGTAGTCGGTGAACTGGACGACAATGTAGACCCAGCTTCAACCATGCAAGTAGTAAATGCTTTGATTAAGGCGAACAAGGATTTTGAACTGGTAGTCATCCCCGGCGCACACCACACAATGGGCGAAGATTTCGGGGAACATAAACGGTATGATTTCTTTGTAAGACATCTGATGGGAGGAAACCCGCCAAAGTGGGGTGAGATAAAAAAACAATAAAGTATTCACCTTCAAAAGTAGAGTTCAAATTCCAATTGAACTCTACTTTTTTTATATGATTATGAGTTTTATTTCTACCTTTGTGTATCAATACGTGAGAAAACACATGTAATGAGTTACTCAAAGATACAATGATAAACATACAGAAACATATTACCTATAGACAGAGAGTTTACGTAGTAATCCTCCTTTTCTTACTTATGTTCAGTCCCTTAGTCCATGCCCAGGACATAGTGGTAAGGGAAATTCCATCATTGGATAAACTTCCGGTCAACGCCATCCACCGCATCTTTCAGGACAGCGACGGATATATATGGTATGGTACCTTCAATGGTCTGTGCCGGAATGACGGGTATAATATTCGTGTGTTCCGCTCTGACTTATATCATCCGGGACTCTTATCCGACAATTATATAACCTACATTTCCGAAGATTATGAAAAGAAAATCTGGTTCGGAACAATGAAAGGGGGATATATACTGGATAAGGCTACCTCCCAAATTACTCCGATGGATTTACAAGAGTTCTCCGATCAGAATGTATTTACCATAAATGTGACCAAAGACGGAAATATATGGGTGAGCATGCGGGGAGTGCTATTCCGGTTCAGAGCAGACGGGACTCTGGTGAAACGGTATAAGACAGAGTATAATCATTCTCCCGAATTTGTGTACATAGTCTATGAAGATAAAGCAGGTGATTTACTGATATCCATCACCAGAGGCGGCATGTATAAGCTCAATAAGGAAACGGACGATTTTGAAGCTTATTTCCATAATGAGGATTATATGGATATCGAACGGATCATCTGGGATGAAACAAACGGATATTATTGGCTAGGAACTTGGGGAAAAGGAATTGTACGTTTCAATCCGGACGGCAAAACTAAGGAAGAGCAGTATATTCCACAGCCACTTCCCGTCGACATCACAGGAAATCCCACAGGAGCCATTTACCACATGGTACAGGATGATATATTCCATTATATATGGGTCACTTCCTGGAAGGACTTATTCGCTTTTCGCATTACAGAAAAAGGAATGCTGAAACAAGTAGATACTTCTTCCTTCCTTACTCCCGGCAACAAAATACTTTATGAGATATACAAAGATAAAGAGGGTAAATTATGGGTATCTTCTTTTGATGTAGAAAGTTTCATCATTGATATCCGTGATTACATCGTCAAAAAGTATCCCTTACCGGACTTAAGAAACCGCTTAAAGGCTAATCCGGCTATCAATTCATTATGTAAAGAGGAGGAGGATATCTTCTGGTTTTCGCAAGACCGGTATGGGCTATGTATTTATGATAGCCAAAAAGATAAGCTTAAACACTATTCAGAATGTCCGGGAACCAGGCATCTACCCTTCGGAGATGTATACGATTTAGTCCGTTCTCATAGTCACAACAGGATATGGGCGATGCCTTATGGTTCCACAGTCTTTGGATTAAGCCAACAAAACCTGGAGATGAAAGAGGAACTCCGGATAGACATCAGCCTGATCACAAAGAATCCGGGAACTAATACATCTTTGTTTGAAGACTCCAATGATAATTTATGGATAGGCACCACAACAGGCCTATTCGTATACAGAATAAAAGCCTCAACTCTTGAAAGCATTCCGGAGGTATCGGGACATGTCGCCGGTATCACGCAAACAGCCGATGGCCGGATATGGGCAGTGGTCAAGAACAAAGGGATTTATCAAATCGGGCAAAACAAACACATAGAACATTACTCATTCAACAAAGATTTTATTTGTGTGGATGCTACCAGTGACGGAAATCTCTGGATAGGAACTGCCGAAGGAGAAGTGTTGATGTTCGACCACCGACTCAAGGAGAAACTGACGGATTACAGTTTCAATTGCGGAATGAAAGGAGATATCATCAATAATATCACAGTGGATATCTACAACCATGTATGGATTACCACTAATCAAATGATTAAAGAGTTTAATCCACGCAATGGTGCCTATCGCAGTTATAGTACCAGAGACAAGAACTTTTTACTTACCCGCCTATTATCCCATGCCGTTTACTATGATAAGAAAGGAGAAATATATTTCGGAGGAATTTCAGGCATAGTATCCATTTCGCCAACCCAGCAACTGGAAAGTATTCCCGAACAAGTTAAAACGCATATCACCGACATCAAAATCATGGGGAAAAGTATCTGGGAGAATAAGCTCAAACAGAATCCCATCACTACTTCTGTATGCGTATCGCCCAACGACCAGAATCTGGAAATAGAATTCTCTTCCTTAGACTTCCACAATCTGGACCAGATACGTTATGCCTATCGGATGGTAGGCGTAGATCTTGACTGGATTTATCTGGACGACAGAAAAAACTCCGCATTCTACAACAGACTGGATAAAGGAAAATACATATTCCAAGTGAAAGCTACGGATAAGAACGGATTATGGAGCAATGAAATCACCGTGCCGACCATGAGCAGCCTGCCCGCATGGTATGAAACTTGGTGGGCATATCTTATTTACGTCCTTCTTTGTGCAGGCTTTTTGTCATATTGTATCTATATCTACCTGAAGCGCATGAAACGTAAAAACGATGAAAAGTGGGCAGATAGCGCCGAACTGGTAAAAATGCACCAGTATCTGGATACAAAAGAGAGCCTGTCCGTTCCTGAATTTGCCGAAATAGACAAATTATTGCTGAACAGAGCCACAAAGGCAGTGGAAGAACATCTGGGTGAAGCAGAATTCAATGTAGTGTCTTTGGCAGAGGCCATGAACATGTCCCGCTCTACCCTTTCACGGAAAATAAAGGTGATTACCGGGAAAACCCCATTAGACTTCATAAAAGATATAAAGATGCAGCATGCCTGCCGGATGCTGGAAAATAAAACCGCTACTATAGCGGATGTTATCACAGCATTGGGCTACAGTGACTATAAGAATTTTACGCAATCTTTTAAAGAAGCATTTGGTATGACTCCCAGTGAATACCAGAAACAGATAAAAGAAAAAGCAGAAGAGGCTACCGATTCATCTCGCTGAACAACAAAAAGCACCTCTCCTTTTGGGTGATTTTGCTCAAACCATAGGGGATAATTAGTCAATTTTACCTTGATTAATTATCCCCTATGGTTTGATTTATAAGCATTAACAGTTTTATCCTTATTTGTTTTCCTTTGCCACAGAAAGATGGATGAGCTCATCTCTATCAAAAGAAAAAGAAACCGTTAATTTTAAATTCAATTTCATGAAGAACTATCATTTAAGAAAATCATCAAAGAAAACTTTTCTCTCCGTGATGATGGCTTCCGCACTTTACGCAGGTTGCCCGCAAGCTGTTTTTGCAACAGTGAATGAAGTACAAGTAATCCTGCAATCCGGCACTGTAAAAGGCCAGATAGTAGATGAAAACGGAGAGCCCATTATCGGGGCAACCGTCATGCTAAAAGGCACATCGAAAGGAGCAATCACAGACCTCAACGGTAACTTTACTCTGGAAAATGCTACTAAAGGCACATTGGTAATCTCTTATATAGGTTACATCACAGAGGAAGTACAAACTAATGGTCAAGGTTCTGTCAACGTAGTATTAAAAGAAGATACCAAGCGACTGGATGAAGTAGTAGTAATCGGTTATGGAACACAGCGCAAAGAGGAATTGAGTAGTTCTGTGATGAGCGTGAAATCCAGCGAATTTGTACAAGCAACCAAACCGGATGTAGCAGGGTTGATCAGAGGTAAGGTTGCAGGTCTGGCCGTTATCTCGCCTGACGCCAATCCATTGTCCACTTCACAAGTTTCGTTACGTGGTGTTGCTACGCTCAATCTGGGGACTTTCCCCTTGGTAATTATCGATGGCGTGCAAGGAGATCTCAACAGTGTCTCTCCGAATGATATTGCACAAATTGATGTACTGAAGGATGGTTCAGCCGCCGCTATCTATGGAACCAGAGGCACCAACGGTGTAATACTGATAACCACCAAAAGTGGGAAAACGGAAATGAAGCCATCAATCGAAGTAAACAGCTATATTTCGTTTCAGAAGATAAATAAGAAGCTCCCTATGATGAACGCTACCCAATATCTGGATAAAGTCCAGCAAGGAATCCCCGGAGCAATGGATAACGGAGCCAGAGTAGATTGGATGGACGAAATACTACAAACTCCATTCAATCAAACATACAGTATCAACCTTAAGGGCGGATCAGCAAATACCAGCTACATAGCCAGTTTCGATTATACCTCGAATGAGGGAATTGTAAAACGCTCAAAAGTAGATATGATTTATCCTCGCATTAACGTTGTCCACCGTATGTTCGATAACAAACTTAAAATAGAGGCAAATCTGAATGGCTATCAAAGGAAGTACGACATCGGATACAGTAATGATGTATATCAGAGTGCATTGATTTTCAACCCGACAAGTCCTGTGAAAGATGAAAATGGTAATTGGACCGAAATAGCACGTGATATGATTTTTAATCCGGTTGCCCTTCTGAACGAAACAAAAGGAGAGAATAAATCAACGAACTTAAGAGCCTATTCAGCTATAACCCTTATTCCCGTTGAGGGTCTGGATATTAAATTCCTCATCTCGAATGAGACATACAACAACTTTTCCGGGTATTATGAGACTAAAAAGCATAAATCAACCACAATCAGTAAAAAGAACGGGTATGCTTCACGTTCAACAGCCCGCAATGAAAATACCATGATGGAGTTGACTGCCCAATATAACAAGCAATTCAACAATTCACACAACCTGAATGCATTAGCTGGATATAGCTGGAACAAATGGAATTATCAATCCGCTTCTATGGATAACTATGACTTTCCGTCCGACGACTATTCATATAACAATATAGGTTTAGGCAATGCGCTGAAAGAAGGAAAAGCCAACCAATCGTCCTATCAAGGTGAGAATAAGCTCATAGGATTCTTCGCAAGGGTAAACTACAACTATAAAGGCAAATATTTCATTTCTGCCAGCATGAGGCACGAAGGCTCTTCTAAATTCGGTAAAGACCACAAATGGGGTAATTTCCCGGCAATGTCTTTAGCATGGAACATAAAGGGAGAACAATTCCTTAATAATATCCAAGCAATTAGTACACTCAAGCTAAGAGCCGGTTTTGGTATAACAGGAACAGAACCAGGTTCAGCCTATATCTCTTTAAATTCACTAAATTTGGGAGGTTATGGTTACTACAACGGACAATGGACTAATCTTCTACGGCCAGGCGGAAACCCCAACCCCGATTTACGATGGGAGAAAAAAGAAGAATTGAATATCGGTCTTGACTTCGGCTTCCTTAATGACAGAGTATCCGGAAGCATTGATTTCTATAATCGGGAGACGAAAGACCTTATAGGAGGCTATCAGGTTCCTGTACCGCCTTATTATAGTGCATGGATTACGGCAAATGCCGGTTCGATACGAAATACCGGTCTTGAAGTATCATTGAATGTGGTTCCCGTCCAGAATAAGAATTTCACATGGGATTCAGGTATCAACTTCTCAACGAATAAGAATAAGCTCCTATCCTTGTCCAGTGACAAGTATTTCTCTGACTCTTACCAGAACGTAGGAAACACACTTGCCCCTATTCAGCAACCAACCCATAGGATAGAGGAAGGAGAACCGATTGGTAATTTCTACGGCTACAAAAGTATTGATATAGACGAAGACGGTCACTGGATCATAGAAGGTGCAGATGGTAAACCCAAACCGATTTCAGAGCAACAAGAATCCGACAAGAAAGTTCTGGGTAACGGTCTTCCTAAGTTTTACCTGAACTGGAATAATACAATCAGATACAAGCAAGTTGACCTGTCTGTCACTATGCGGGGAGCCTTTGGTTTTCAGATATTAAATATGGCAGAGATGCATTATGCAGCTCCGGTTTCATTATTGGGAGGGGATAATGTGATGGAAAAGGCCTTTGATAATGTATATGGTAAGCGTCCATTGGCTTACGACCAGTCCTTACAATATGTAAGCTACTTCGTTCAGGATGGTGATTATTGGAAAATTGACAATATCACAATAGGATATACTCCAAAGATTGGAAAAAACAAATGGGTAAAAAACTTTAGGATTTACGGTAGTATATCAAATCTTGCCACCATAACCGGTTATAGTGGAGTTGACCCGGAAGTCGGCATTACCGGTCAGACTCCCGGTATAGACGACAGGTACAGATACCCTTCTGCCCGTACATTCTCTTTAGGAGTAAACCTGAGTTTCTAAATTTATTAAAATGAGCTATTATGAAAAAAAGAACTTTCACTGAATATATATCTTTATTCTTATTGACAATAGGTATTGCAAGCTGTACCAATCTGGACGAAAAAGTATTTTCATCTGTTACGGAAGAAACATACAACTATACTGTCAATGATTTCGGTCCTAATATAGCAGGAGCTTATGCCGCATTGAATTATGGTTATGTAGGCACATATTGGCAGACACAGGAATTAACGGGATGTTGTATATCAATACCTGCCAATGCAAGCGGTTGGGATGACGGAGGTATTTATAAACGTCTGCAATTCCACAACTGGAATTCTGAACTGGGACAGATTTTAGACTTGTGGAACAACTATTATACAGGTGTAATCTTGTGTAATAGTGCCATTGATAAAATTGAACGGGGATTGATTCCTGCTCCGTCAGATGCAGAAAGACAGTCCGGACTGGCAGAATTAAGAGCATTGAGAGCTTATTATTATTGGATTCTCTTTGATAATTTCGGTGATATCCCATTGGTTACGACCATGTCTCAGGATCTTCCGGAAAAAACATCAAGAACGGATGTCTACGATTTCGTTGTAAGGGAATTGAATGAAGTGATACCCGCCCTGAACGAAGAACAAGGAGGCAACATGTATGGACGCATCAACAAATGGGCAGGAAAAGCCATATTAGCCAATGTATACCTGAATGCCGAAGTCTATACTGGTACCGCCCACTGGAATGAATGCCTGTCACAATGCAACGATATCATTAATAGCGGAAAATGCGATCTGTCACCTGAATTTAAAGACTCCTTCAGAGCTCAGGGGGTGGAATCTTCAAAGGAAGTGTTGTTTACAATCCCCTACGACTACAATCGGGGAGTAGTAGGAAACTATCTTTTCATGAATTCATGGCATAGTGAACTACAAAAGAAATTCCTGTTGAATGCAGTGCCCAATGCAGCCGGCGGGCCGAAAGGTACAACCCAATTCATTGATACCTATCAAGACGGTGACTCCAGACTTGAGGACTCCTGGTTAATGGGACAACAGTTTGATGTAGAAGGAAATCCATTATATGGCGCCTATGACAAGAAAGGAGAACTATTAATATTCTCCAAAGAACTTCCCGACGGGAATTATACAAACGAGATGGAAGGATACAGGTATAATAAACAAGAAGTTCCTGCCGGTTCAGAATGGAGTTGTAGCACAGATATTCCACTTTTACGTTATTCGGAAGTATTATTAATGAAAGCCGAATGCTTATTAAGAACCAACCAGTCCGGAGCAGGTGAGTTAGTAACTGAAGTCAGAAAACGAGCTTTTAAAGCAGATCCATCCAAGGCAACCGTTACGGATGATGAATTGAAAGAGAATTCCAGTTACCAATGGGGAGTAGTTGAAAATTACCAGATCACAGATCGCGGTAACCAAGACCCGATAGAATTCGGACGACTATTTGATGAAAGATGTTGGGAGTTCGTATGGGAAGGATATACCCGAAGAGACATGATACGCTTTGGCATATTCTGCAAGAAAAGCTGGTTATCGCATAAACCGCAAGGAGACCATCGCATTGTATTCCCAATTCCTCAAAGAGCTGTGGATGCTAACCCGAAATTAACGCAGAATCCGGATTATGCCAATTAAAAGAATTAGAATTAATTCATTATTTACAATAAAGTATGAAAACAAAAATTATCGCTATTTTATTATTTACCAATTTGATAACGAGTCTTAATGCCCAGAATCATGACAAAGTCGGATTACTGGAAAAGCCGGTACCCATCTCATCCGTAAAAAACATTACAGGGTTCTTCGGGCATCGTATGGAAGTGAACCGCAATGCTTATCTGAAACACTTTCCGATAGACAAGTATGTGGATTTTGTAGTGAACAGACAGCACACCGCATGGAACTGGACTCAGGCAGAACAACACGGTAAGTGGATAGAATCAGCCTATTTATCAGCTGTGCAAAGCGGAGACCAGGAGCTGTTGGCTAAAGCAGAAACCGTGCTGAACCGCATCATCGGCTCACAGGAAGAAAGCGGTTACGTGGGAGCAACAGCCAAAAGTTTCCGCTCCCCCGAAAGACCGGTAAGAGGAATGGATGCTTACGAGCTGTATTTTGTTTTTCATGCTTTCATCACAGTGTACGAGGAAACAGGAGACAAGAAAGCCTTGGCTGCCGCAGAAAAGCTGGCAGACTACTTCTTGCAATACTTCGGGCCGGGCAAGCTGGAGTTCTGGCCTTCCAAACTGAGGGCACCCGAAAACAAGCAAAAGCATCTGGACGGCCAGTCAGAATTTGCAGGTCACAGCGTGCACTATTCCTGGGAAGGTACCCTACTCTGTGACCCTGTAACAAGACTGTATGAACTGACCGGAAAGAAAAAGTATCTGGACTGGAGCCAGTGGGTAGTCAGCAACATTGATAAATGGAGCGGTTGGGATGCTTTCTCACGCCTGGACTCTGTTGCCGACGGCACGTTAGGAGTAGACAAACTCCAACCTTATGTACATTCTCACACTTTCCACATGAACTTTATGGGTTTCCTTCGCCTGTACCGCATCACCGGAGACAAGTCCCTTTTGCGCAAAGTGGCAGGTGCCTGGGATGATATTCACGAACGCCAGATGTACATTACCGGTGGAGTCAGCGTTGCCGAGCATTATGAACACGATTACATAAAACCTCTTTCCGGCAATATCGTGGAAACCTGTGCCACCATGTCCTGGATGCAACTGACCCAACAATTACTGGAACTGACCGGAGAGTCCAAATATGCTGATGCCATGGAACGCCTGATGATTAACCATGTATTTGCAGCCCAGGATTGCGAGAACGGAGTATGCCGTTATCATACAGCCCCTAATGGAAGCAAACCCGACGGCTACTTCCACGGACCGGACTGCTGCACGGCAAGCGGTCACCGTATCATCTCCATGTTACCCACCTTCATTTATGCGGAAAAGGGTAAAGAGTTCTATATCAATCAATACATGCCCTCACAATACAGCGGAAAGGATTTCTCGTTCAGCATCACCGGTAACTATCCGGAATCGGAGAGTATGGAATTGGTAGTGGAATCGGAAAAAAACAGAAATAAAACACTAAATTTGCGTATTCCTTCCTGGTGTGAGAAACCGATAGTATCTGTAAATGGAGAGACGGTTGCAGACATAAAACCGGGAACTTATCTGAAACTGTCCCGTAAATGGATCAAAGGAGATAAAGTGAACATCACCTTTCCCATGGAAGAGAAGTGGATACCACGGCGCCATCACAGCAAATACGTCTCTTACAGATTGCCAGGCGGTGAAATCATGTATAAGGAAGAGCCGACGGACAAAATTCCTTATGCCTTCGTACGCGGACCTATCGTTTATTCGCTGGATATGGTGTGGAATAAGCAACTTTGTAATGATGATGTGAATATGGAACAGGATATCCGCATGAACGTAGCAATAAAACCCACATCAGTCAGCAAGCCGGACAAAGATATGTTAGGCCCGGTATATCAGGCAAAAGCATTATACAAGGGCAGTGAAGTAGACATAGTGCTCACCCCATTCGCCAATATAGGGCAATGGTTCCGTCCGGACGGAGTGAAACCACAAAAGAATGCAGATGCTTTCACGTATGGCATCTGGCTGTATGACAACAATATACGATAAAGAAACATAGCATCATATCATTATGAAGACATGGAATAAGCTGTTTATGTACCTCATGGCATTATTTATATTGCCAACCAACGCCGGACTCCATGCTTCCGGACGGGAAACATTGTTCGACAAGAACTGGAAATTCTACTTAGGAAGCATTGCCAACGCCGAACAGCCGATATTCAACGATAGCATGTGGAGGGTTCTGGACCTT
>USSR01000102.1 GCA_900557355.1 uncultured Bacteroides sp. | reverse complement strand
CAGCTCTAAGCGCTTAGCTTTTTCTTTTTACCTGTGCAAATATAGGAATATGTTTTATAACACAAAAATGAAAAAGAAAGAAAGTGATGCTAAGGTGACTATTTTTTGATATATATCAATTATATGATGTTATTTTGATTGTTTAAGGCCTTTTCCGTAATATGAATGTAATATAGTTATCGCGCACGGTTAAGCATAATGGTAGCAAGCGCTTGGTGAAAATATAAATAGCCTATTGGGTAGACATTTTCTGCATGCTGCGCGAACTTCGGCAGGAACAGAAGGACACGGTTATTAACAAGAGAAGAATATAATGCTTCATGGTATAATCTTATTGAATATATGGTGGCAAGTTTTCATTGTCAATAATCTCATCGGGCAGTTGCATCGTTATTCTTGCTTCCGAACTGATTCCTACAAATCCGAGCCCGCCTTTTACATTGCTTGGTATCATGACCGGTTCCATGAGTGCTTCTTCATAATTGCCCGATTCCAGAGTGTTTAGGGCTTTTAAATAGCGGAATTCAGCTTCACTGATGCTGAGCAGGCGGACAGTGATACTTTTGGAGCGGCGAGTGACGTTATAAAGCCATAAATTGTAATCATGATAAAGTTGAGTATAAACCTTCAATGTACAGGTAGCATCAGAAAAGCGGTCATCGGTAAAGACATTATATTTATTCTCAATGTAGCTACCAAATAAATCATCTTCATCGTCTTCACTGCTGCTGGGTTTTCCATCTGTCAGTATCACATCTTCTCGATTGATGATACTTGTTTCTCTGGCATAGAGGACGGTATCTATGCGGCTGTCGTATTGTCCGTGAACAGCAATGTCATTCCAAATGTCCAAGCGGTAGTAATTTTTCTCATTAGGGCGGTCTTGCAGGGTAATCTTAAACTGGCGATGAGGTTCCCATCCACTGTACACTCTGATGGGGATGAGACATGTATCTATTTGGATGGAGCTTACCGGATGAGGAACGGTAACTTCGGCTGTTGTATGATATTTGCCATTTTCAGCTATGGCTTCCAGGCAGATTTGCTCACCGGCTTTCAAAGGGGTAGTGATGCGGAATTTTTTGCGTTTTGCTATTTCCGGGAGGTTATTGAGGGGTGCATTAGGATCGTAGACCACATCCAGGCTGCCAATAGGCTTGAGTGGGGGAAGTTCTTCCGCCTTTTCGACAAGCTTCCCGTTGACATATAGGTTTACAGTAGCTTCTTCTACGTGTGAGAGGCCATGTGTACCACTTAGGTTGAGATATACGTAGTTCTCCGGTTCTCCTGCATCAAGGAGGGCGTTCATAATGAGTTGTGGCTCACTGTGAGCCGGGGTATAGGGGATTTCATTCTCGCAGGAGGTGGAGAAAAGGATGATACCTATATATATAATAAGGTGCAAAAAGCAAATTCTTGTTTTCATTTTTTTGTTTCCGGTTCTATGGTTATTTGTTGTCATATTTTAGAACTTGTATGTATAGGTGACAGATGGAATGATCGGTAGCAAAGTTATTTTCTTTATGAATAGCTTTGATGTATTATAGGCACCTGTGTATTTACCGTATTCATCTTTATAGTAGAGGTAATCATAATCGCGCCGTTTGCCATAAACGAGTGTTGGGTTCATTGAATTATAAGCATTGTAGAGGCTGATGTTCCAGGTTCGCATGCCATGTTTGGTTTTCTTGTTGAAGTTCACTCCAATGTTCAATCTATGGCTGGCGGGTAGGCGGTAGTTATTACGTTTGGAGATGTAGTCAGTTTGTTCTATGCTGCCATCAGGTTTGAGAATGACCGTTTGCTGTTCCGGTAAGGTAACTGTTCCGCCACTATTGTATATCCAGGAAGCTCCAATGTCAATGCGTTCACTGAATTTATGGTTCAGGCAGAGGCTAATACTGTGCCGGCGGTCGTATTTATAGGGAAAACGCTCACCATCGTTGATACTGCCGTCTTTGAATTGGCGATCTGCTTTAGCCAGGGTATATGCCAACCAACCGGTGGTTTTGCCTATGGTCTTTTGCGCCATGAACTCTATGCCCATTGAACGTCCTTTACCCATTTCCACTTTCTCTTCCCAGTTGGTTGAACTGCCAAAGAAAGAAACCCCGTTCTGGTATTCCAGTACGTTTCGCATCTGTTTGTAATATCCTTCAATGGAGAACTCCCACCCCCGGATTCCGGTATAATATCCGCCTAAAGAGTATTGGTTAGCACGCATAGGACGTATGTTTTTGGTAATAGGTACCCATAAGTCTGTGGGCATGGCGAGTGGAGTGGAGGAGAGTTGGTGTACATATTGAGCCATCTGAGAGAAAGATGCCTTTACTGAGAAATCATGATCGAAGCGATAATGAACGGAAAGTCGCGGTTGTATGGAGAAATAATTCTTCCCCTGTGTATTGAACAGAGAAACGTGTACTCCTGCATTTAAACTGGTACGGCTACCTATATCAAAATTATCTTCTGCATAAACAGAAGCCTCATGTCCGTGCAGGTAACTGTTCGAAATACTATTATACAAGGTATCTTGTTCAGTTACGCCATTCTCCTCTTCTTTCATTTTCGAAGTATTGGTTTCCGGACGGAAGGTATGGTATAGGTATTCTACACCAAACTTAATGTGGTGTGAAGGAATAGGTGTATAGTCGAAGTCTGTCCGGAAACTCCAGTCACGGATTCCTGAACGATACTCTGAATCGTATTGATAGAAGTAGGAGTGTGATGGAGAGTAGATATTTTCTTCTTTTGCTTTGCCTTTTAAGATCATGCGATAGCTGTTGAAGGCTACGGTTGTATTGCTAAACAGTTTGTTGGTAAATACGTAATTCCAGCGTCCTGCAACGATTGTATTTCCCCAGTTCAGCCCATTTTTGCTTTCATAACAATCGCTAGTACCGTAACTCTCTTTGAAGTTATAGTGATAGTGATCCTTTCCATGATAAAAACTCAGGAAAAGCCGACTGCGATCGTTAAACTTATGATTTACTTTGGCATTGAGGTCATAGAAGTAATAATTGAACTCATCACCGTCACTGCTGAAAGCTTTTCCCATAAAAGCTGTGTGCGTGGTACGTCCACTAAGCGAAAAAGAAGTGCGATCTTTGATAATAGGTCCTTCCAAATGTATTTTATCAGTGAGTGTACCTATGCTCAGTGCACCATGATAACGTTTCATATCCCCGTCGTTGGTACGCACGTCTACAATAGACGAGAGACGTCCGCCATAGCGTGCCGGAAAAGAACTCTTGAACAGTGTAACCTTTTTCACGGCTTCGGGTGTGAAGATAGAGAAGACACCTAATAGATGGTCAGCATTATATATAGGAATACCGTCCAGCAATATCAAGTTCTGATCCGGTCCTCCACCACGTACATATAAACCGGAGAAGCCTTCGGTTCCTGCCTGTACGCCTGGCATTAGCTGGATGGTTTTCAATATATCAGCCTCCCCCAGTACAGCGGGTGTATGTTGTATTTGTGCCATGGGAATCTCATGTGCACCCATGGCGGTGGCTTGGATGCCGGCTTCCTTTTTGTCCGAAAGTATGATCACTTCCGCCAGTTCGTTATTAGTGTTCAGGCGAATATTGAGCACGGTGTCTTGGTTTAGCGGGAACGAACTGTGCTGTGTTTCGTACCCTAAATACGAAAAACTTAATTCTGCATCTCCCTCAGGTAAGGTGAGGGTATAGAAACCGAAAGGATTGGTGGCAGTGCCCACACGCTGACGACTATCGAGAACATTGGCACCAATCAGCGTCTCGGAAGACGCTCCGTCTGTCACGTATCCGCTGATCGTGAACCGTCGGCTTACGGTTTTCTGCGGCATGGGCCGCTTATGTAGCAAAATATGTTTTCCTGATATTTCGAAGCCTATAGGCTGCATTTCAAAAGCCTTTCGCAGGATTTCATTGATAGTGAGATCGCGGACAGCCAATGTGATACGGCTATTCAAGCGTACTTCTTCTCCATAGATGAAGCTGTAACCGGTTTTTTGTTCCATTTGTTTCACAAACTCTTCCAGTGTGGCATTTTGTAGTTTAATACTAAAACGCGTTTGTGAAGGATTGGCCTGTAAAACACAAGTGGCAAATACGAGCGTACTTTGCAGAGTACAGGTCGAGAGGAGAACCGCTCCCATCAGGAATAATTTCCTGATGGTGCGGGGTGAGCAGATAGAAGATTTCATTCTAGTTTAATTTTTGTGTGATTGTTATAGTGTCATTAGTTTTTGTGTATCCAAACTTTTGGTTGCGACAAAGCAAAGAAAGGATTTCTTCCAATGTTTCACCATCGGAAAAAGTAGCCGTCATGTGGTAGTTCTGCAAGTCAGCATCTTCTATACGAATGTCCGTATGAAAAGCATTGGAAAGTTGCCGGACAATCTCCTGCAGAGGGATACTTTTAAAAAGCAGTGTTCCGTTTCTCCAGGCAATCTCTTCCGATGCATCCTTTTCGGTGTGTAAAGTTAAGTTCTTTTTATCCTTATTGTAGATAGCACTTTCGTTAGGTGAGAGTACCAGGCGTTCTTCTTCTTTACCGATAAGGCTGACAGCAACAGAACCTTCCAGTAACGTTGTTTTAACTTGCGCATCTTCGGGATAGGCTTCGATATTGAAATGAGTACCCAAAACTTGTACTATAACCGCTTCGGCCTTTACCTTGAAAGGGTGTGCCGCATCTTTACTGACTTCGAAGTAAGCTTCACCCTGCAATTGTACTTTCCGGTCTTTTCCTCTGAACCGTTCGGGGTAAGTCAGGGTAGAGTAGCGGTTCAGTACAATTTCCGTTTGGTCGGGTAATGTTATACTACGTGTTTCTGCCAGCGTGGATACGGTTTGCAATGGTACCGGGGCGAACATATAGTATGCCCACCATCCCAGTACGCAAAGCACGGCAACGGCGGCTGCATTCGCCATAGTGCGCAATGGAAGAATGCGGTGTTGCAGACGTGGTAACCGTTTTTCTAGAAGTATCCAACTGTTAGTTTTGGAAAATTTTCCTCTCGGCGAACGGGTGGAGGCTACGAGTTTGTTGAGTATTTTTTCAAAATCTTGTTCCATGTTCTTCATCTTTCTTTTCTATAAAGACAGGTGAAATGAAAAAACTCCCTACGCTAAATCCTTTTTTTATTTGGGAAATTGCATCTTTTGCTGATTCATTCTCATTATTTATTATAGTGAAAGTCAGGTTTAGGTTATTTGGGTTGCAGGTAGACCGTGATTTGTGTTCTTTTCGCTTCCTTGTCCTGCGGGATACAGACGATACGAAACTCTGTCTTGTTTTTTATTTTCTTGGGATAGATCTTCACGTGCAGATTGGCAGATTTCTTTTTTGCAGGAATAATAACCTTTTTATCCTCGATACTGAATACGACTGTTTGTCCTGGCATACTAACTCCGTTGATAAGGACTTCCCGGTCTTCTTTTTTCTTCTCCGCAGCGATAATTTTAATGTCGAACTCTTCAACATCTTTACTCCTGTCGAATGAATAATTCTTGGTAGTCTTGTCAAAGCCTACATATTCTTCGGGATAATTGGAATTGTTCTCACTGCATGCGGCAAGGATGAAGAGAATAGCTGCAGCTCCCGCCATTTGTTTACAAAGTTGTTTCATACTGTTTTAATTTAGTCTAGTTTATAGTTCATAATTAAAGACAGGGGAGGAGAAAGAAGTCCCTATAGGAATAAAACTAAAATGTGTTAATGTGTGGAAGAAGGGGGAATATATGATTATGGCTCTTGTTGGATCATGTATTATCCAGCAAGAGCCATATGATATAAAGGGGCTATATTTTAATTAGCTTGATTCTCAACTGTATTTTGATAGCTGACAGTCCTTAGATATTCTATCTGGACATTACTCTGTTCATTCTCCTCTAACAGCATAGAATGAGGTTCCGGTACTGCGAGCTTTATTTCTGTCGCGTTGAAATTCCGTGTAAAGCGGATCATTCCTGCCTTCTGAGCTTGTGCTTCAATAGCATGCAGATAGAAATTCTCCAGACGTAATGAGTCATTTTCACCGGAAGCGGAAATGAATTCCCTTACATTGGTTGTTTTGACGTGAGATAAGTATATGTTACGGAAATGAGGGTAGCCTTTCTCCGGAGGATCTACCGGGGTGAGCATTGTTTGCCAATGTTCCGGTATTTCTTTGCCTTTATACTCTTCAGGCAGTGTGCTATAGCTGTATTTAGGATTCCAGTTAGGCTCGGCTCCAAGAACTCTGCGGTTATTTTCGGCTTCTACCCGGGTTACATAAATATTCTCGATGGTTCCGCCACGGGTTGTGGCGCTCTTTAGTTGCAATATAACCGAAGTCCCCATGGCTTTGAGGTCGTGAGCCAGTACATTGCGTATGCTGCCGGAAGTTTCGCTGCCGCATGTAATCAATCCTCCACCTTTGTGAGCGATACAATTGCGTATCACTACATTTTCTGTAGGGCGGTTCACGCGTAAACCGTCGGCATCTCTGCCTGCCTTCAGGCATATATTATCATCGTTACAGTCTATTTCACAGTTCTCTATCAAGATATTTGTGGATGAATCTATATCGATGCCATCCGTACTGGGACCACGTCCGCCAATATTGTTATTAATAATTAATCCGTCTACTGTACAGTGGTCAGAGAATAAAATCTGGCATCCCCAAAAACCGGTACGCATCAATGTGAAATTACTTAGAGTGACGTCCGAACTATTTTCAACAAGGATACCGCGGACGCGCTTACAGTCGTAATCCACGATCCAGCGTAACCCTTTGGCTTCGTATTCTTTTCGCATAGCCCAGTATTTATCCCAATATATCTTACCCCGGCAATCCAGAGTCCCTTCACCGCTGACAGATGCTTTCTCTTCGCCGATGATGTTGATTACTGCTGCGGGCCATACCATCTCAATACCTGCAATGCGCGAGCGGAATTCCGGATAACAATGAATATCAGGACAGGCTATCAGGGTCACGCCTTTGCTTATTTGCAGATTAACCCCGCTTTTAACAAAGAGTGCTCCTGTCAGATAATAACCCGGTTGCAGCGTAACGGTTCCTCCTCCGGAGAGTGCGCAACTGTCTATTGCTTTTTGAATGGCATCTGTACTAAGAACTGTACTATCGGCAACAGCACCGAAGGAGTTAGCGGATACCACTGTACTACTATCCGGTAATTGCCGGCTACCTACATTCTCTGTCCAAGAGAAGTCCGGTTGTTGAGGGATTTTTCCCCATTCAAAGTTATTAGTATCAAGTCGGGGGTGTGCACACGAAAAAAGAAGTGCTCCTGACAAGAGCAGGGAAAAGGTATATCTTCTTTTCATATAATTAAAGTATTGATTATTAATTGTCATCCGATCTCTATGAATCCTACTGAAAAAATCACCGCTAAAGTAGGGCATTTACATCATTTGTTATATAGAGGTATGTACAGATGCATGTAATATTTGTTTTTGTGCGCTATTTATACCCTGTCCATACCTGAGTTGTATCCGAACAGTACTTGCTCCGTACATTCTCCACTCAGAGGTACCTCTACACGGAGAAAGTACGGTGTTGGTACGGAGCAAGTGCGTTTCAAGAAAGGCTGGGAGTACTGGAATCTGATGAAAAGCACGATTTTCTATGTTTTTGTCTGTTTTTACATTGCCTCTTTTCTTATATGGTGCTAAGTTTGCGATACATTTTAATATTATTGAAAAATAGAGGATATGAGACAGCTATTCGTGATTTTGCTTGCACTGGGTATTGGGATGCCGGTAAATGCCAAACAGATAACTTTCACAAAGAAGGGGGTAATTCATTACTGCATGAGTGGACAAGACACTCTTATTGTTCAGACTGCTTTAAAAAAACACTATACTTTGTCTATTGCTCCGTACAAAGGTGATAAGGCTTGTGCTATCAGTTATACATTCGATGACGGTTTGGCAGAACAATATTCATTGGTTGCTCCTCAGTTTGAGAAAAGGGGATTCCGGGGTACATTTGCTATTAATGGTTCTAAGATTAATAGCGATGGTGGACTAACTACGGATACCACGAGGATGAGCTGGGAGCAAGTGAAAGACTTATCGGACAGAGGACATGAGATATCGAATCATGGTTGGAAACATAAGAATTTTGCCCGATTTCCGTTAGAGGAAATCAGAGAGGATATTTATAAGAACGATAGTGCCATCTTTGCCAATACAGGAGTCATGCCCCGCACTTTTGTGTATCCTAATAACAATAAGAAAGAAGAGGCTAAGAAGATTGCTGTTCAGAACCGGGTAGGTACAAGAACCAAACAACGTTCTATCGGTAGTAAATCTACTCCTCAGAACCTGGAAGCTTGGGTAAATACTTTAATAGAAACTAATGATTGGGGGGTAGGGATGACGCATGGCCTGACCTATGGTTATGATGCTTTTCGTGATCCACAACGCTTCTGGGATCATTTGGATCAAGTAAAAGCGAAGGAGGATAAAATCTGGGTTGGGACATTTCGTGAAGTGGCAGCTTATGTTGAAGAAAAGGGAGCGACTCAGTTGGATATTGTATGTGAAAAAAATTATTTAAGAATAACTCCGGAATTGACTTTGGATAAGGAGTTATTTATAGAACCGTTGACGCTGGTTATTAAAGGAAAGCAGATAAAAAAGATTTCTGTCAGACAAGATGGGAAGAAACTGCCTGTGCTACTTCATACAGATAAAGCCGTTTTTGACTTTAATCCTTATGGAGGGGTGATAGAAGTAAATCTTAAATAAGTAAAACTATAAAAACACGTCTGTTATGAAATGTAAGAATTAGCAGACATAAAACTTTATTAAAAACGAAAGTCTTATGAAAAAGGTGATGATATCTTTTATTTTGTTTTTTATCCTTGTTGTAAGTAGTTGTTATGTAGCAGCTTCCAAACCAGTTCATGTAATTATTACAGCAGGTCAGTCGAATACTGACGGACGGACCTCAAATAAGGACTTACCAGACTATATTAAAGCATTGGCAAAAGATACTGTGGAGTATTCCGAAGGGGCATATCCTTATTGCCGGATTGCACAGAATGATCCGGATGGAAAATTCATTCCTTTTTGGCCTCGGGCTGCGCGAAGTGAGCGAAATAACTTGTGGGCCTATGATGCTGTGACTTATTATTGGCTGGAACAGTTATTAAAAGATAAATTTTATGTGATTAAATGGGCAGTTGGTGGAACCTCTATTGCTCCTAATTATGATTCTGCAAAAGGAAGATATTGGTCGGCAAATCCTGAATGGCTATCTCAAACAGAATCGACATCTAAAGGAGGAAGATCGCTGTTATTGTCATTTATTCAGGAAATAGATATTTGCATTGATCAAACTCTTTCGAAGTTGGAAGAAGGGTATCAAATTGATGCTTTTCTTTGGCATCAGGGGGAGAGTGATCAGCGTAAGGGAAAAGATTATTATGACAATCTGAAAGCTGTAGTCACTTATGTACGCACACATTTAAGTCAGAAAACAGGCAAGGATTATTCGAAGCTTCCCTTTATATTCGGCACAGTTGCCAGAAGTAATAAATCCTATAGCAGTGAGGTGGAAGCAGGTATGCGCCGCTTGGCAGAGGAAGATTCAAATGCTTATCTGATAGATATGTCTGATGCAGAGTTATTGAATGACCGACTTCATTTTAATAAGAAATCGGCAGAGCATTTGGGTAGGGAAATGTATAAGCGTTTGGCTGAAATAATGTTTTAAAGGAATTCCGGAAACGTATTGATAATATAAATTAGTGGGTATGAAATTGATTTTACGGACTTTATCGTGTATTCTCGGAGTGTTGCTTTCCAATATGATTGCACATGCGCAGTTGTCGACACCCCAAGTACTTTCATCAAACATGGTCTTGCAGCAGGGACAGAAGATTCCTGTATGGGGAACGGCCGAACCTAATGAGTCTATTTTAATTTCTTTCGGTAAACAGCGGGTGAAAGTACGTGCAAATGCTTCAGGACGCTGGATGGCCGAGTTGAAGCCGATGGCTGCCAATAAAAATCCTCAGCAAATGTCGATAAAAGGGAAAAGAACAAGTATTGTTTATGATAATATTGTTGTAGGTGAAGTTTGGTTATGTTCCGGACAGTCGAATATGGTATATAAAATGAAACTACCGGGTAATTATGCCCTTCCGGCAAAAGGAGAGAATCTGGCTGCTTTGGAGCTCCGGAAACCGGCTAATGAGATGATTCGTGTCTTTGTGGTCAGGCGCGACGATAAACCGGTATCGTGGAAGGTGGCAGACGGCGAAAGTCTTGCAGAAGTTTCAGCAGTTGGTTACTTTTTCGGAAAAGCCCTTCAAGAACAGCTTGATGTACCCGTAGGTATTATAACAGCTGCCGTAAATGGATCGCGCATAGAGACTTGGACATCGAAGGAAGCGTATGAACATTCTCCGGTTTTCGGTCCGCAACTTAAAGAAGGTGAAGGTAAAATGGATGGCATGATTCCGGGTGGCCGGTATGAGACAATGGTTCTTCCTTTGATTCCCTTTGCCATTAAAGGCTGTCTTTGGTATCAGGGAGAGAGTAATTGCATGATACGTGACAGGCAATATGCTGAAAAGTATCAGGTATTGGTAGATAGTTGGAGGGAGGCTTTTAATGTTCCGGGTGCACCGTTCTATTCTGTATTATTGGCTCCGCATCTCTATTCTAATAGAATGTCTAAAGACAGGCCACCGGTTACCGCCGAAGAGTTGCCGATATTCCATCAGCAGCAGATAAAGGCGAGGAGCATGATCCCGAATACTGATTTTGTTGTGGTATCGGATCTTGTAGATAAGCTGAGGGATATTCATCCTTCTTATAAATGGAAAGTGGGAGAGCGTCTGGCACGTGTAGCTTTAGCTAAAGATTATGGCTTGGCGGAAGTGGTTTGGTCGGGTCCTTGTGCCGATAAGGCGGAAGTTGTGGCTGATTCCATAGTGGTATCTTTCGGGCACGTTGCTGATGGGCTGAAAACAAACAATAAAGGTCGCTTGGACTGGTTTGAGATTGCAGGAAAGGACGGAGTGTTCCGCCCGGCGTTGGCAGATATAAGAGGACGGAATAAAGTAGTCGTTTATCATCCTGAGATCGTGCAACCGGTACAGGTGCGTTTCGGTTGGCATGAAACGGCAATGCCAAATCTTGTAAATTCGGAAGGTTTGCCTGCGATTCCTTTTTCAAGGGTTTCTTTGTCAGAAAGGTGAAAAAATACAAATGGTATAATGGGTGTTTTATTTTTCTAACTGGAAAGATATTTTTTCCCAATAGGAGAAAAATAGTTTAGTAATAGCTGATAACAGCGCAGCCCTTTATTTGTGTAATTTGCTTGTCAATACCCCTTTGTTCCCGGATGGTGTAGCCATCTGCGCAAAAGGATGTAGCCATCTGAGGTAAAGGGTGTACCTTGGAAAAGAATGGTTATTGTGCATAAGTTGATTTTTAATTATCGTTCTTCAGAAGGCCTGTTTTAAGGGTCCGTTTTTTCATGGAAAATCATGTAAAAGTATGGAGAATAGTGCCGGAAAGCGATGGGTAGGATACCTTTTTAACCGTGCGTTTGTTTTTACATGCTTTTGTACTATTTTACATTCAATCACATAATCTATGTGGTTACATTTGCAATCTGTTTCAAGTAACGTTTTTGATTTATTAAAATTAAATTGAGAATTAAAACTATAATGTTAACTAAAAAAAAAGAATGCATGAAAAACAGAAGAAAAAGCAATCTGTTTGGTTGCCTGCATGAGTTCAGGCAATTTTTCTTCATTACATTGCTATCAGTGCTTTCCGTGAATCTCTATGCGCAGCAGAGAGGTATTCAAGGTGTTGTGGTAGATGGTAATGGAGAAACTATCATTGGAGCTAATGTTTTGTCGGAAGACGGCAAGGCTGGAGTGATTACCGACCTGGATGGTAATTTCAAATTGGATGTCCCGGTGGGTACTAACATTAAGATTTCATACATTGGTTATAAGACCAAGGTATTGAAAGCGACTGCCGGGAATATGAGGATTGTTTTATTGGAAGATTCCGAAATGCTCGCCGAAGTGGAAGTGGTAGCCTATGGCGTGCAAAAGAAAGTGACGGTGACCGGTGCGCTTTCGAGTGTGAAAACGGATGATTTGGTTCGTACACCGGTGTCTTCCGTAAACAACGTGTTGGCAGGTCAGCTTTCCGGTGTGACTACCGTACAGTATTCGGGTGAGCCGGGTTCGGATGCTGCCAAGATTTTCGTACGTGGTCAGGGTACTTGGGCAGATTCTGAACCGTTGATTCAGGTGGATGGCGTGGAACGTTCCATGGCGGACATTGACCCCGAAGACATCGAAAGCATCACTGTGCTGAAAGATGCCTCGGCGACGGCCGTATTCGGTGTGCGCGGTGCCAACGGTGTAGTATTGATTACCACCAAGCGCGGTAAGGAAGGACAGGCCAAAATTGACATCAACACCTCTTTCTCTGCGTTGACTCCGACTAGTCTCTTAGAGCAGGCAAACAGTTATGAATACGGGACTTTCTTCAACCAGATGCAGCGGAATGACTTTGACTTCTCTAGCGGTGAGACGTTCACTCCGATGTTCTCGGATGGAGTGCTTGAGAAATTCCAGGACGGCAGCGACCCCATCCGCTTTCCGAGTATGCGTTGGGTCGATTACATCATGAAAGATGTTACCATGCAATCCAAGCATAATGTCAACATCAGCGGTGGTACCAAGACCATGCGCTACTTTGTTTCTGCCGGTCTCATGACACAAGGTGGTCTGTTTACCGAATTTGATGATTTTCATTATGACTACCGCTATCAGCGTTTCAACTATCGTGCTAACCTCGACTTGGATGTGAGCAAGACTACCACTTTGTCGTTCAACCTGGCCGGTTCGGTAGACAATGCACAGAAGCCCCGTACCAGTCAGGGCGCTTCCGGCATGATTATGAGTATGCTGCAGGCCACTCCTTTCAGCAGTCCGGGTATCGTTGACGGAAAGAATATCGCCACTACCACCGATTATAGCGATGGACTGACCTTGCCTTTTACAGGAGGCGGTGCCATGAATTATTACAGCAGTGGAGGTACCGGCGGTTATTACCATTACAATAACAACAAGTTGCAGTTAGATCTTGCATTGGATCAGAAGTTGGACTTCATCACCAAAGGCCTTGCATTTAAGCTCAAAGGTTCGTATAACAATATGTTCAACGTGACCAAAGGAGGTACTGTGGGACGTGCTTCATATTTTCCTGTTATTCAAGAGGATGGCAGTATTCTTTATCGTAAAGAAGGCGAAAATACTCCCGTCAGTTACAGTGAAGATACCGGAAAGGCGCGCGACTGGTATTTTGAGGCACAGTTGAACTACAATCGCACTTTCGGTGATCATTCCGTAGGCGCATTGGTGCTCTATAACCAGAGCAAGAATTACTATCCTAGCACTTATTCGGACATTCCGCGCGGATATGTAGGTTTGGTGGGCCGTGTCACTTACGACTACAAGAGCCGTTATATAACCGAGTTCAATGTAGGTTACAATGGTTCCGAAAACTTCCACCCCGACCGCCGTTTCGGTGTGTTTCCGGCAGGCTCTATCGGTTGGGTGGTCAGCGAGGAAAGCTTTTTCAAGCCCTTGAAAAAAGCCATCCCTTTCTTGAAGTTCCGTGCCTCATGGGGTTTGGTAGGTAACGACAAAGTGGGTGGCTCGCGCTTCATGTATCTGGCCGATCCCTTTCTGTATAGTGATAAGATGGGTACCCGTGGCGGTTATGCCTACAACTTCGGTGTAGAAAACTCAGTGCTGCTCCCGGCTTATTATGAGGATGTGAACAACAAGAACAACCCAGAGGTGACTTGGGAAAAGGCGTTCAAACAAAACTACGGTATCGATGTCAACTTATGGAACGACCGTCTGCGTGCCACTTTCGACTACTATAAGGAACACCGTACGGACATCCTGCTGAAAGACTACACTGCACCCGCTATCGTAGGCTTCCAGCCGCCTTACGCCAATCTGGGTGTGGTAGACAGCTGGGGATGGGAAGTTTCCTTGAACTGGAATCACAAGGTGAACGATAACTTCCGCTATTGGACTACGCTGAACCTCTCTCACAACCAGAATGAGATTATCGAGAAAAAGGAATCTCCCTATACCAATGCTTACCAGTATGAGAAGGGACACCGGATCGGTGCTCGCTATATGTACAAATTCTTCCGTTTCTATGACGAAGACACGCCCCGTTTGTACGAAGAAAAATTCGGCCAGCCTTTCCCGAAACAGCTCGTTAACTTGAA
>USSR01000101.1 GCA_900557355.1 uncultured Bacteroides sp. | reverse complement strand
GACATAGTAGTGTTTATAAATCGGATACAGGACAAAATATTGATAGGTACTTACGGTGGAGGGGTGCATGTTTTTGATGAAAAAACATGGTCTTTGAGGGACTTCTCCCATGAAGAGTTGTTTCTGTATGGTTGCATTCTTAATATTGTAGACGATGCGAAGGGGAATTTATGGTTTGCTTCTCAAAGTGGACTTTATCAGAGTACCCCTGAAGGACATGTGCTGAAGAAATATGATACGATGAACTCCGTCCTGACAACAAATGCCATATTATGTTTGTGTGTTGATTCGATGAATCGTCTATGGGTAGGTAGCAAATTCGGTCTGTTTTTATTGGATATTGCTACGGGGAAGATGCGTGCGGACTGTTTTAGTGTTCCGATAAAGGCTGAAATTAAGTATATTATGGAGGACTTGCGGAAAGATATGTGGGTTTGTACGGATAATGGTTTGTATAAGATAGGGAAGGATTTGGTTGTTCATGAACATTTTACTACTGATAATCTGCTTCCGGATAATCAAGTGCCTTGTATCCTGGAAGATAGTCATGGAATTTACTGGATCGCTACACAAAAAGAGATTGTACGCTACAATCCGATAGAAGAACAGCATTATACATATCAGAGACAGGATGGGTTGAGCGGTCTGGAATTTAATAATAGTGTCTTTGTTTCCAATGACAGTATTATCTGGTGGGCCAATGAAGGCGGGTTAGTCTATACCACAACCGGGAATATTAATACAGAACGTCGTATTGTAAGTACCCCTATAATAACATCGTATGCTATTTCTAATATAGAATATGACTTTCCGTATATGGACATGTCGGAAGGAATTGAATTGCCTTCTTCTGAAAATACTCTTCGTTTTAAATTTTCTAATATGGATTATGCGTTGCCTTATGCCAATTTCTATGAGTATAAGTTGGAAGGGTATGATAAGGAATGGTTGAAACAGACAGGGATTAATGAAGTTTCTTATAAGGACCTACCAGGAGGACATTATGTCTTCAAGTTGCGTGTCCCGGGCGGTGAAAAACAGATGCAGACTGTGGACATCTATGTCTGGAAATCATATACTTTTATGGCAGGCATATTATTGATGGTTCTAATAATAAGTATTCTAGTAATATATTTCTGTTACCGGATATGGAAACTTAAAAAGCGGATGACGGATGAGCGGATGATATTAAGTAAGGTTCAGGAGAGAGGTAAAGATAAAAAGGCGGCATTGCCCGAAATGAAAGTGAATGGTATTTTGGATAATTTGCTTTCCTATTTGGAACATGAAAAGCCTTATCTGAATCCAAAATTAAGTATTGGGGACGTTGCTGCAAAATTGGACTGTACCGAGACAGAGCTTTCTCAATTGCTCAATAACCACATGAATGTGAACTTCTCTAATTTCATTAATGTATATCGTGTCAATGAGATTAAAAAACGTTTAAATCAGGAAAACCTCTCAAAATATACTTTGAAAGCTTTGTCAGAACAATGTGGCTTTAGTTCTAAGGCTACTTTCTATAGAGTATTCAAGAATGTAACTGGCATGACACCACTGGAATATTGTAAGAAACAGAACCTTGTGATAAAAGAAAATTGAGTAAAACCTATATTCTCATTTTTTTTGAGACAAGTTTTATGACGCTTATCTGCTTGTATAACAATACTTTATGTTGAAAATGTAATTCTCATTTTAGTTGAGATAAAACAGCGCTTCTATTGTTTGGAAATAGGGTGAGATTGTGTGTAGTTTTGCATCAGACAGGGACAGAAAGCCTTTCGAATAAGGCACGAATCCTTGCTGATGTTTAACTAAATAATCAATATTATGAAGAGCATTTTGGAAGTTATAATTCTTTTACTTCTTTCCTTTCTGATAGGAAGTAATAAGTCGGTTGATACTGCTTGTTCATTGCCCGACACCTCTCAATGGAGTGTGGCTAATAGTGATATTTGTTTAAAGGTGAATGGAGATTCGATTTTTTGGACTATGAAATCTGATAAAAAGGATATTCCTGCTATCACGGCATCTGCCAGATACAATTTGCTTACTTCCGGAAGAATCAGTCTGACGTACAGCTTACCTTTATTATCTCAAGATTTATCCTATATCTATGGAGAAAGGAATGAGATACTGCATCGTCATATTATCCATGCATCCCTATGTAAGCAGAAAGATGATAAATTGGTATTCTATTCATCTGCGGGTGATTCTATTGTTTTTTGTCGTAAAAACTAAAATGGAGACGGAAGATATGCAGACAATGAATTCTACTACAAATCAATTATTGACTGAAACTTACACATCCTTATGTCCCATAATCATTCATTATATAAATCGTAAAATCAATGATTATGAATCTGCCAGAGACATGGCGCAAGATGTGTTTCTTCGTCTCATGGAATATAAGCAAATACTTCGTAAAGAGACAGTGAGAAGTATGGTGTTCTTCATAGCTCACAATCTGGTGGTTGATTATTTGCGACGTTATTACAGGAAGCAGGAAATGTCTGCCTATTTCTATGAATATGGCGTGAACATTACTGATGATACAGAGAGCGGGGTGATAGCCAATGACCTGTCGGCACAAGAAAATCTGAAACTGCTTCAACTTTCTCCGCAGCGTCGGACAGTTTATATAATGAGTCGTTTCCAGGGTAAGACAGCACCTGAAATCTCTGAAGAATTGTGCCTTTCGCGACGTACCATAGAGAATCATTTACTGGCTAGCCGTAAAGAGATTCGTGAATATATCAAGTCATGTATTTGAGAGTTATGCTATATCAACAAAATTGTTAATTTTAAATTTTAAAAATGTGAATAAGAAGTTACTGAAATTTTCATCGAAAAGAATATTATATTCTGCGATGATGGCTTCCGCTCTATTGGCAGGAAGCCCGGGGACTGCTTTTGCAGACACGGATAATATACTGGAAGTGTTGCAAAACAGTACCGTACGAGGTAAGGTTGTCGATGCTGGCGGTGAACCCGTTATCGGTGCCAGTGTTGTGGTGAAAGGCACAACAACAGGAGTGATTACAGACTTGGATGGAAACTTTATATTGAATAATGTTTCTGAAAAATCAGTTCTGGTTATATCTTATGTGGGGTATAAGTCACAGGAGATTACTGTAAGCGGAAAGTCCGCCATAAACGTCACGATGCAGGAAGATAGTGAGATGTTGGACGAAGTCGTTGTTGTGGGGTATGGTGCTATGAAGAAATCTTCATTGACCGGTTCCGTAACAGTTGTTGATAGCAAAATATTCGAAAATAAAGGAAGCATGTCCAATCCTCTTCAGGCATTGCAAGGACAGGCTCCCGGTGTTCGGATCACACGTTCATCATCAGCTCCGGGTGAAGAAGGTTGGGGAGTATCCCTTCGTGGTGCAGTTTCCAAAAACACAACAGAACCGTTGCTTATTATAGACGGTGTTCCTTCAGACGCAGTTTCAGACCTGCAATATCTGAACCCTTCGGATATCGAGACTATGAACTTCTTGAAAGATGCTTCGGCAGCTATCTATGGAGCAAAAGCTGCGGGTGGTGTAATTATTGTAACAACCAAAAGACCGCAGGCCGGTAAACTTAAGATAGAGTATAATGGCTCATATACCCGTAAGATGCCGGGACTTCAAGCTGAATTGATGAGCCTGGATGAGTGGGCTGGTTCATTTCTGCAAGCAATGGAGAATGACGGCCTTGACGATACTTATACATGGTATCGATATGTCAAGTTGATGCAGGCAAACAAAGGTGGTTTCATTAATGTACATGACGGGAGCAATCCCAACCCGATTCCAGGTATGGGTGTGAACGATTACGTTTTTCATGATGTCAACTGGACGGACGTGATGTGGGGACCTGCCAATTCTACGCAACACGACTTGAGCTTTTCAGGAGGTAACGAAAAGGTCACTTACCGTTTGTCTGCCGGTTATTTGTTTGATGACTCCAACCTGCGTTGGGGGGAAAATAACAATCAACAGTATACTTTCCGTTCGAGTAATGTAATTAAGGCCACTGACCGTTTGACTATCGAGTCTGTCATATCAGCAGTCCGTAAAGAGCAAGTTACTCCTACGCAAATCGGAAGGGCGTTGAATGTTACGACTCCGTTGCCAGGTCGGCCTGTTTCAACTATTGATGGCAAGCCTTATTTGTGGGGTACCGACTATACAGCCAATTGGTTACTCGAATTAGGAGGTGAGAATAAATTGGTGGTGACAACTTTCAATTTGAATGAAACATTAAAGTATCAGTTTACAAAAGAACTGACTGCTTCTGCAACATTCGGATATTCAACGAACAGTGCTATACGTGACGAGAAAATGAAATCTATCCAATGGTATCATTATGATGGAACAGTGAATACCTCTACAGCAAATCCCTATCCTACTCAAGCGGAATCAAAATATACTAAACGTGCTTCCCGTACGGATAATTACTCTGTATCAGGTTATTTGAACTATGCGAAAACGATAGGTAAAAATCACAATATCAATGTAATGGCCGGTATGCAATACGATCGTAGAGATTATGAAATCACCGGAACGTCTGCCACTGATATCCAGTCGGAACTAGGTATCATTAATGGTAACGGAGTCATTTCTATTGCCGAAGCCAAAAAGAACAGCTATGCGCTCCTTTCCTATTTCGGACGTTTGAATTATAACTACAACCAAAAGTATCTGATAGAATTTAACGCGCGCTATGATGGTTCTTCAAAGTTTCAACCGGAAAACAGATGGAAAGGTTTCTATGGTGTTTCAGCAGGTTGGAGAATTACCGAAGAAGCGTTTATGGTGAATATTAAAAAGTATATTGAAGAATTGAAAATTAGGGCTTCTTATGGTGAGGTCGGCAACCAAAGCGGTATAGGGCTTTACGACGGGGTGCAACTCTATAACTTTAATACAGCTTCGGGCGCCTATATTGGCGACGGAAAAGTTTCATATATTGCTGCGGCTAAAGAACTGGTGACAACCAATAGAACTTGGGAAAGAATCAAAAATTATAACGTCGGTTTTGATTTTACAGTACTGAACAGCCGTTTGAGTGGTAGCGTAGACCTCTATATGAAGAAAAACGACAATATGTTGATCGGGTTGCTGTATCCCGGCACCTTGGGTGGCAATGCTCCGGCAAGTAACAACGGAAAATTCGAAAGTAAAGGATATGAAGGTATGCTTCGTTGGAGTGACAAAATAGGAGAAGTGAGCTATCATATTGGCGGAACATATACTTACATGGAAAATAAGTTGTTGTCAGGAGGTAATGATGTTATCTCTGCCGGTTTCAACAGTACGATAAACGGTTATCCGTTAAACTCTGTTTTCGGTTACCGATATGCAGGAAAAATACAGAATGAGGAAGATTTACAGGCATATAAGAACCTGTATTATGGAAACAATACGCTTTCAATGCCCTCGAATTTACGCGTGGGTGACCACATGTATGAAGATGTGAATAAGGATGGTAAGCTTACGCAGGACGATTTGGTCTTTCTCGGGACAGATGACCCCAAAGTAACTTTTGCCTTTGACCTTGGATTGGAATGGAGAGGTTTTGATGTGTCTGCTATTTTTCAAGGTGCGGCACAAAGAACGGTTTGTCGCGATGCAGACTCTTGGAAAGTTCCTTTCAAAGCAGTGTGGATGAATACGTCAAACCATACGATTGGAAAAGTCTGGAGTCCGGAAAACCCTAATGGCAGATACCCTGCCTATTCAACTAAATCAGAAATCAATAACTGGAATTATATGCCTTCTTCATGGTTTATAGAAGATGGTACATATCTCCGGTTGAAGAATCTGACAGTGGGATATACTATACCAAGAGCCATATTGACAAAGATAACCAAGGGGGTACTTGAAAATTTCAGAGTATATGTTACCGGTACGGATATTTGGGAAAACTCAAAAATTAATGATGGCTGGGATCCGGAAGCAACGCGTGCGGTAAGTGCCAGACAGCGCTATCCTTTCACTCGTTCATATACTTTTGGTTTAAGTGCAACATTCTAATACTATATATAATATGAAACTATCGAACTTATATACTACATTACTTTTTAGTTTGTGTTTGTTGTTCCAGTCATGTCTGGACATGAATCCCGAGGAGCAACTCTCGGATGGCGACATGTGGCAGAATCGCGGGCAATTCGAAGCTTTTGCCAAGAATTTCTATGGTTGGACACGCGATTTCGGTGGCTTGGGGGATGCTCACGGTGATGTACAAGCAGACCTGTTTAGTACAAATCCCAGGAATCTTTTCAGTAATGGAACATCTACCATTCCACTTACCGACAAAAGCTATACAGATGCTTATGCCAATCTTCGTCAAGTAAATCTGTTGTTACAAAAGGCAGAATCTTATGCTCTTCCCGAAGAAATTAAGATACCTGTTGGTGAGGCATATTTTTTCAGGGCTTATATCTATTTTGACCTGCTTCAACGTTTTGGAGGAGTCATTAAGGTGGAAGAACCGTTAGATATCACTTCTCCGGAGCTTTATCGCACTCAAAATACAAGAGAAGAAATTAACGAATTCATTATCTCCGATTTGAACGAAGCGATAGCGCGTTTGCCGAAGTTTAAGGATATCACTGCTGCAAACGCAGGCACTATTTCACTTGAGGGTGCACAAGCCTTTTTATCCCGTGTGGGACTTTATGCGGGGACATGGGAAAAATTCCATAATGGTAATGGAAGCAATACGGAATTGTCAAAGAAATGGTTGAAAATAGCATACGAGGCTGCTGATGCAGTTATTGAGTCGAAAACATTCGAACTCTTCAAACCGTCTGATTTGGTTATTGAAGGGGATGAAGGGGCTGCTTACCGTTATTTGTTTATACTGGAAAATGAGAAATCGAATCCGGCCGGTTTGAACAAAAGTGCAAATAAAGAATATATATTTTCCAGAAGACATGATACGACATTGGCACCTATTGGTATCAATATTACCGAAGGTCGTTTTAATAATGCGTTATATGTAACACGTAAATTGGCCAATATGTATCTTCAAAAGAGCACCGGATTGCCAATTGATATATCGAAGTGGAATTACGCTACTAAAAATTCGGAGTATTTCGACCGTGACAACCGCATGTCAAGCATAATGATGGTAGACGGAGGTTTTTACTTCAGTAGCAACGGTGGACGTTATCGTAGAACGTGGTTGGGAGATGCAGCTGAAATTAAGGAAGCTGGAGTGACTGCTCACAATGCAGCAGGTGGTACCGGATACCGTTGTCGCAAATGGTGTTCGGAAAGAGAAGTGGAAAACCGGAAGGAAGGATACGACTATCCTATTATTCGTTATGCGGAGGTGCTTTTAAACTATGCAGAAGCAAAATTTGAATACGATGACAATATCTTGGATCCTGATTTGGACAAATCGTTGAATCTGGTACGTTTGAGAGTTAATCCTACTATGCCTAAATTGTCTAACGGACTGCTTCGGGGTACAGGTACAAACATGAGAACGGAAATTCGTCGTGAACGTACGGTGGAATTGATTGATGAATGTTTCAGACTGGATGACTTGAAACGTTGGAAAACAGCAGAAAACGAAATGCCTGAAGATATGTTGGGAATCAAATATACGGGAACTGCTTTTGAAACTTCCGGTTGGGCAGGGGTTGTGACGAATACGGAAGGATGCTTGATTTGGGAGAGCGGCAGAAAATGGGACAATAAGCAGTATTTGTATCCTTTCCCGCTGGACCAGTTGCAACTGAATACGAACTTGCGGCCCAACTGGCAATCTACAAATCCTTATGTGAAATAATTTTAATGTTATAACTATATGAAAAGAATATATACATTAAGCAAGACGATGGCTTTCCTGTTTTCATGCATGGCACTGATAGGAACTGCAAGCTCTTGTGCGGACGATTACAATACCGATCCGCTGACTAAAAATACCATTCTATCATCGATAACGATTGATGAGAAATATGAAGTCTATACACTGGTAAAGGGCGAAAACTATACTTTGCATTTCTCTACTTTGCCGGAAGATGCGACTAACCCCGGGGTGTCTTGGGTATCAGGTAACGAAGAGGTGGCTACGGTAGATGCTAACGGTAAGGTGACGGCTGTTGCTGTCGGAACATCGGTTATTACGGCAAAACCAGCTGTCGGATATGCAGATGGAGTATCGGCTGCCATAACAATTAGTGTAGTTGAAGAACTCGCGCTTACACAATCGGTTGAGATAACCAATTTGCCTGAAGAGCTTACCATGATGGAAACGCAATCGGTTCAGCTCAAAACAAAAACTGTACCGGAGAAACCTAGTTTCTATCTTCTATCGTGGAAAAGTAGCGATGAGAAAGTGGCTACGGTTGATGAAAACGGGCGAGTACTGGCCGTGGGAGAAGGAAAAGCGACAATTACTGCAACAACTACAGATGGCACGGATCTGTCCCATTCAGTTGAGGTAACGGTAAAACCTGTTATTCACGTGGAAACATTCGAGATGAGTTCTATACATAACAAACTTGCCAAAGGTGAAATATCTGTGTTGAAATACACTGTAACACCTGCGGATGCAACTGTATCTGCTTTGGTATGGACTACTTCCGATGCTACAGTCGCTTCCATTGAAAAACGAGTTTTGGGAGAAGAAGAGGTATTCGTCATCTTGGGAGGTGTAAATTCCGGTACAGCAACATTAACGGCAAGTATTACCTATGCTGACGGTTCTCCGGGCTTTGAGAAATCATTTGAAGTTTCTGTGGTAGATGGTAAGATTAATGATGATTTCCTCTTTACGGCAGGATGTTTCGAAGGTGGGGATTATGGAGTATTGGAGAATGGTAGATTAGTGAGGAAGATAGAAAAAGAAGCCAACGCGAAATGTGAAGCACAGTTCCGTGGAATGATGACTTTCTACCCGTCGAAATATCCTATATATGCAGTGAAGACTTTCTTCGAAGATAGTCTCGACCCGGCCAAGACTCCCACATTGTTACTTAATATCTGGAACAATAATCCACGAATCAGTATCGGATTCTATGGTGGTACTGCTGCGGGTAATGCACAAAATTTATATAAAGTAAGCATGACAAGAACCAGTGATGGCGGATATGTAACTTATGCCGACTTAAGCACCCCCAATATTTTCAAGGGAGCAAATGCCGACTTTTTAACAAACGGAGTGCTGAATGACGGAATTACATTAGACCGCTGTGAACACAGGTTCTATGATACTTACTATACTGAAGCAGTAACGGAACCTTTTGCGCTCGATTGGGTTAAGACCTTCGAATCATTGGAAGCATATAAGGCTTATCTGATAGAGAATGAAGGAGTTGTTTTTGAATAATTATTTAAATGAGATGAAATATGAAAAAGAAAATGATAACTCTAGCGATGGTGTTATTTACATTCCTGTCTTGTAGTAATAAGGACTATTTTGATGAGGGGCATGTTGACCTGACACCGGGTTATACAATAGAAGAAGAGGATACTTATAAAGTATACACTTTGAATCATC
The DNA here is from genome assembly GCA_900557355.1 of uncultured Bacteroides sp. GTDB lineage: Bacteria > Bacteroidota > Bacteroidia > Bacteroidales > Bacteroidaceae > Bacteroides. Next base: position 4,845 of record USSR01000101.1, on the reverse strand, counting down.
CCTGTCTGATGCATACTAATGACGATTTCCAATATGTAGTGGGGAAGATAAAAACAGGTGCTCAACCTTGGGGTGCTGCGTGGGAGTTCCTGGAACAGAACCCATACACGCAACTTAACGAAAACTGGACAACTGACGCTCCCGAGATTCTTTTGAGAAATTCTTCAGGTGGTAACTTTAAAGTTGCCAGAGAACCGGGATTGGCCGCCTATTATTTGGCCTTGCGCTGGAGAATAGCAGAAGGACTAGGCGAAGAAGATGCATATAAGTATGCGGATAAGGCTGTGAAGATTCTGGATAACTGGTCGACTGTATGTAAAGCAATTCAAGTGGAGAATACGAATGACCATTATGCGTTAGTTACCGGATTTGACGGACATCGGTTTGCACAAGCGGCGGAAGTAATGCGGGATTATCAACCTTGGGTAGATAATGGAGGATTTTCTAAGTTCCAGACTTGGTTGAAAAATGTAGTTGCAGGTCCTGCAACCTACTTCATCAGTCAAAAAACAGATCCTTACTGGTCTTGGGGCGGATGGGAAGTTCCAAACGTGGCAATCATGCTGGCAATAGGTATTGTATGTGATGACCAGGATATGGTTAATGAAGCGATAAACTATTATAAACATGGTCCCAGTTCGGGGTGTATCCAGCACTTGGTGGTAGCACTGCATCAAGATCCTGCCGGTCTGGGTGAAGGATATTGCCTTGGACAAGCTGATGAATCGGGCCGCGACCAGGATCATGCCGGATTGAGTATGGCTACACTGGCTCCGATGTGTCAGGCTGCGTATAATATCGGAGAAGATTTGTATGGCATCAAAGCAAACGACTCTTTTACGACAGAAGACGGACGTGTATATAATCGTTACCCTAAATATGCTGAATATGGGGATGTAAATCTGACTCTTGCATTCTTTGAATATTATGCAAAGTTCAATTGTGATCCTATTGAAGCTGTAGATATGCCGTTTACCTATTGGGAAACCAGACATGGTCAGCAAAACGAAATTTCATATCAAGGTCGGGGACACTTCTATGCAGGATATGAAATGATTTATAGTCATTATAAGCATGTAAAAGGAGTGAGTGCTCCCTATTCGAAGAAGTTTGCGGAGAAATATCGTCCGGCTACCAGTATTCACCCGTTTGAATATGATAATGATTTTCCCGGAATAGGTACTCTGATGTTCTACAAAGGAGAATGAGTTGAGGTAACAAGTTGATAAGATAAAAATAAGAAACCGTCTGTAAACGGGCGGTTTCTTATCCTGATTAGAATAAAGACAATGATGAAATTAAAGACTATAACTGCATTTTTTGCAATAACATGGGCAGTTTCTACTACTGTTTCTGCCCAGAAGGTTAGTATATATTCCACCACTTCTACCGAACGTTGGGTAGAGAAAAAACAGACATTGGATAAAAATCCTGCCGGACAGGCGGATATCTGTGTTTATCCTGACAGTCTGTTACAGAATGTTGTTGGGTTTGGAGGTACTTTTAATGAACTTAGTTGGGATGCCTTGCAATGCTTGTCTCCGGCAGAACGTGATAAAGTGATGGCAGCCTTGTTCTCGGAAGAGGGTATTCATTTCGCATTAGGACGTACTCCTATTGGTGCCAGTGATTATGCTATGGGATATTATTCCTACAATGACGTAAAGGATGACTATACCATGCGTAACTTTAGTATTGACCGTGATCGCTATATCCTCATTCCTTATATTAAGGAAGCGCTGAAGCTGCGTCCTGATTTGAAGATGTGGGCCTCTCCTTGGACACCGCCTGCATGGATGAAGGTCAATGAACATTATTCGCAGAAGAGTTCCGGTATTGAAGGGACTGAAGTGGGGCACAACCGTCTCGACCCTCATCGCAATCTTATAGGGAATGTTACCGGTTTTAAAATGCAACAGGGGTATCTTCAGGCGTATGCCATTTATTTTTCCAAATACGTACAGGCTTACAAGCAGAACGGCATAAACATTCAGATGATTATGCCGCAAAATGAAATCGCATGGACTCCCTGCTGGCCTTCCTGTACTTGGCGTCCGGAAGACTTGGCTATTTTTGTCAATCAGTATCTTGGGCCCCAGTTTGAAAAAGATTCCATTGATACTGAAATCTGGATGGGAACAGTCAATTATCCGAATCCGGATTATGTACGCACTTTTTTCAAGCAGAAAGATTCTGATAAATATGTAAAAGGTGTTGGCGTGCAATGGACAGGCATGCGGGCTTTGCCGGCTGTACATAAAGAATATCCGGATTATTGCTACATGCAGACAGAGAATATGTGTGGTAATTCGGAGAATGACTGGTCTGCTTTGGAAAATACATGGAATGCTGTAGTTCACTGCTTCAATAATGGTGTTGATTCTTATATTTATTGGAATATGGTATTGAACGAAACCTGTAAGAGTTGGTGGGACTGGGCACAAAACACTCTTATTATTGTTGACAGAAAAACAGGGCAGGTACGCTATACGGATGAATATTATTTGATGAAACATCTTTCCCATTTTGTTCAGCCGGGCAGTCGTCTGCTGAAAGTGTCGGATGGTAAGAATACGCTTGCTTTCCGTTCGCATGATGGTAAAGTGGTAGTTGTAGCTTACAATCCGGAAGAGCAAGAACGCCCTTGTAGTTTTAAGGTAGGTAGCAAGTATATACGTGTTATATTGAAAGGTAAATCTATTAATACAATTGTCATTTGATTATTTTTAGTACTTTCGGATTGAGTATTTCGGCATATTGCTGCGTATTAAAGAATAAGTACTCATAAAGAATTTACGGTTTTATTTAATAACAATGTTGTTGCACTGTCATTTCATAGCCGGAAAACGTGGCTACGGAATGGCAGTGTTTTATAAAAAATGTGTGATTATATATGAAAAGACAAATTTGCAGTATTTTATTATTCATATTTTGCGTGACATTACAGGCGCAGTTGGTGACTTATCCGGAAGGTTTGAAGGCGAATATGCCACATAATGATGATTATACGGTGCGTGTCCGTATTCCGGGAGGTGAATGGGAAGATTTGTTTGAATATAATGTACAGGTAGATATGGATGCTGTGCAGAATGCTTCAATGGTTCAGTTTGATATGAATGGAACGGTTGAGGTGATGGTGAAAAAGAATAATGGAACCGTACGTGAGGTTGATATACGTCCTCTTAGTTGCAACATCCAATACCGGCAGAACAAGAATGTGATTACTTTTATGTTGGACAAGCCTCAATATCTGTCAGTGGAATTTAATGGGGACAGACTTCATAATCTGCATCTTTTTGCCAATCCGTTGGAAACAGAGGTTTATAAAAAAGCAGAAAAAGGTATCATGTATTTCGGACCGGGTGTTCATGCTCCTTTGGATTTGCCAAATAATCTGATACGTGTTCCTGGCAATACTACCGTATATTTGGCTCCGGGTGCAGTGCTTAAGGCTAAGTTATTAGTTGACGGTGTAGAAAATGTACGTATTATCGGTCGTGGTATATTGGCTCATCCGGTTCGTGGTATCGAAGTGACGAATGCAAAGAATGTACTCATTGATGGAATTACGGTAGTGAATCCGAATCATTATACGGTGTTTGGTGCAGGAACAAAAGGGTTGACGGTGAAGAATCTGAAATCCTTTAGCTGTAAGAGTTGGAGTGACGGAATCGACTTGATGTGCTGTCGTGATGTGCTGATTGACAATGTTTTTATGCGTAACAGTGATGATTGCATTGCACTCTATAATCACCGTTGGAATTGGTGGGGAGGCTCTGGCAATATCACAGTGCAGAATGCTGTTCTTTGGGCGGATATTGCTCATCCGATTAATATCGGTGGACATGGAGACCCGGAATCACCGCTAGGCGAAGTAATGGAAAACCTTACTTTCCGGCAGATAGATATTTTGGAACATGATGAGGACGATGTTCCATATCAAGGGTGTATGGCGATTGATTGCGGTGATAAGAACTTGGTACGTAATGTCTTGTTTGAGGACATTCGTGTAGAGAGTATTCAAGAAGGCAGACTTTTTCATCTCAATGTGCGTTTCAATGAGAAATATGATAAAGCTCCCGGACGGGGAATTGAAAATGTCACTTTCCGTAATATTACTTATGACGGGCTTGGTGAGAATCCATCTCTAATCAAAGGGTTCGACAACAGTCGGAAAGTGAAGAATGTAATCTTTGATAATGTCGTTATTAATGGTCAGAGGATGACGGATTTGAATGGATTTGTAAAGAACGAATTCGTAGAGGATATACGTGTGCGGTAAAATTAGTTTAAATAGTAGCTTTATAGATATTAAATATATAAACAATGATTATGAATCAAAAATCTTTGGTTGCAATCGCATTATTGGCAGTATCGGCTATATCGTCGGCTCAATCCGTGTACCCCGGACAACACCAGGGGAAAATGAAAAAAGAGACAGTAGCTCCTGTACGGGTGGAAAGTTTTGATTTGAAAGACATCCGTTTATTGCCAAGTCGTTTTCGTGACAATATGTTGCGGGATTCCGCATGGATGACTTCCATTGATGTGAATCGCCTGTTGCATAGTTTCCGGACAAATGCCGGAGTCTTTGCCGGTCGTGAAGGCGGGTATATGACAGTGAAGAAACTCGGTGGCTGGGAATCCTTGGACTGTGAGCTTCGCGGACATACTACCGGACATTTACTTTCGGCTTATGCTTTGATATATGCCGCTACCGGAAGTGAGATTTTCAAGCTGAAAGGGGATAGCCTTGTCAACGGGCTGACTGAAGTTCAGAACGCTTTGAAAGGAGGATATCTAAGTGCTTTTCCCGAAGAATTGATAAACCGTAATATCCGGGGA
>USSR01000100.1 GCA_900557355.1 uncultured Bacteroides sp. | reverse complement strand
TACTCAATATAACTATGGTATTGATTTCAGCTTCCTTAATGGACGTATTGGCGGTTCAATGGATGTTTACCACTCCAACACCAATGACTTATTATTAAGTATGACTATTCCAACCTTGACCGGCTTTAATTCTACTTATGCCAATGTAGGTAAGACAAAAAACTTTGGTGTAGACTTGTCTTTGAATCTGGTTCCTATACAAACCAAAGATTTTGAATGGAATTCTACTATTAACGCAGCCTATCAGAAAGATGAAATCGTAGAACTTGCCAATGGTAAACAGGATGATATTTCCAATGCTTGGTTTATCGGTGAGGCAATCAGTGTTTATTATGGTACAGCATGCGATGGCTTATGGCAAGAAAGTGATGCGGAAGAAATGGCTAAATTTAATGCTAACGGACATAAATTTGAAGCAGGTATGGTTAAGCCGGTTGACCAAGATGGTAACTATGTTATTGATGGCGATGACCGTATTATTCTTGGCAACAAAAATCCTAAATGGGTACTTGGTTGGAGCAATACTTTCAGTTATAAAGGCTTCGAACTGGGTATTGAACTGAACGGACGATTTGGTTATATGGTTGATACGGGTGGTGAAGGTCAATACGGTATGTATAACCAACGTAAAATAGATTATTGGACTCCAGACAATACAGGTGCCGATTATCAAAAGCCTATTTACAGTACAGCTGGTGGTGATGCTTATTCAAGTCTGCTAGGTTTTAAAGATGCCTCATTCATCAAGATTCGTAACATATCTCTGGGCTACAACTTCGATTCCAAAGTATTGAGGAACATAGGAATCAGTTCGCTAAAATTATATGCGCAGGCTAAGAATATAGGGAATCTCTATTCTTCAGTAGATTTCATGGATTTGGACTTAGGTACCACTTATTACAATAGGGGCTTTACTTTCGGTTTACAAGTTAGCTTCTAATTTGATAATAACATATTAAACAGCTTTTTAAAATGAAAAATTTAAAATATACATTATTTACAGCTACACTATCCGTCGCAATGGCGGCTGGTTTCAGTTCTTGTAGCGACAGTTTTCTGGATGAAGAAAATAAGTCATCCTATACTACCGACTACTTCAAGACCTCTCAAGGTATTCAAGATTTGGCCACAGCACTATATGGAAATATCCGTTGGCATTTCGGTTATGAATGGGCTTATGGCATTACTCTGTATGGTACAGATGAATTTACAAAAAGTGCCGACTTGACCGCAGAACCATGGAATACTTATGACAGTCGTTTAAATCCATTAGACTGTACAAAAGCGAATGGTGCTGCCAACAATAATTGTCCGGGGGTATCGGCTCTTTGGGATCAGATGTATTATGGTATTGCTTCTGCAAATCAAGTTATTGGATCTGCCGATTATGTTGCAGATGCAGAAATTCGTGAAAAATGTTTGGGTGAAGCTTATTTCCTGCGTGGATATAACTACTATCGCCTTTTTGCACAATATGGTGGTGTGATTCTGCAAACCAAAGTTACTGAGGGTGTGATCAGAACTTTTAATCGCGCTTCTGCAGAAGAAACATTAAATCAAGTAATTGATGACCTGCAGAATGCTTATGACAGACTGCCTACAGATAGATGGCGTGGTACAGGTACCTGGACAAAATATACAGCAGCCCACTTCTTAGCAAAGGCATTGTTGTATCGCCAGTCAGAACGTTGCAGCGATTGGAACTCAAGCTATCCGGCTGATGCAGACTTGAATAAAGCTATTGCACTATGTGATGAGATCATCTCAAAATGTCCGTTGGAGAATGATTATAATAACCTTTATGCTAAATGGACAGGTATAGACTGTAAGGCTGAAGAATCTAACGAAATTTTGATGTCATGCCAACACACTTCTTCCGCTACAGGACGTTATGGGAATCGTACTTATAATTACTTCAACCCACAATTCTCTAACTTTTCTGGTGGTTGGACACAACGTGGCCAATATATCGGTGGTATGGATTTCCAACGTTGCCGCCCTACAGAGTATGCTTATTCTATTTTCGACAATGTGAATGACTCACGTATGTGGAAGACGTTTAAGACTGTTTACGGATTGAATAATATTGCATCAAAAACAGGCGATGTAGTAACCACAAACGGGGTTACAGTCGATCAAGTTCCTACATTAGGTGACCAAGGTATTATCTTTATTCTTAATAAGAAAAGTGACAATCGTTTTAAAGATGCCACTCATTCTGATTATGGAACAGTTGGGCGCGCCGGTATAGCCCACTCTTTCGTAAACCCTGAAACCAATAAATGGGTACCCAATGTATTCCCTGTATATGCAGGCGGCCAATATGTCTTGAATACTTATGGTGTAAGCGGAAACCCTGCACAGTCCAATGTGTTCTGCGGCATCAACAAAACTGATGATGGTTCACGTACAGCAGAGAAAGGTGACGCACATCGTGATGTCATTATGGCGCGTACCGGTGAGACATATCTGATTAAAGCTGAAGCTCAAGTACGCTTAGGCAATTTCCCAGATGCTATTTCTACCATAAATCAACTCCGTTCACGTGCTGAATGGAAGGACGGGGAGGATCGTGAATACTACACAGATGGTTCCATGGCTTTCTTAAAAAGTACAGGTGGTGATGTGGACAATTCAACTGCGTTGAGTACTTTAGGTAAATGCAAAGATGCAAATGGAACTAAAATCAATAACACAGAGGCATTCAAGGCTTCTTTCTTGCAAAAGAATACTTACTATCTTTCAACAGGTATAGAGCGTACCACAGCTGCTTCCAGCCTGCAAATCGCAAGCTATTCGTCATTACCGGATGAAGATGAGGCAATCCTCTCGGCTATGGGTGTAAGTGGTGACAAAGCCCGCTTGATTAACTTCATATTGAATGAACGCACCCGTGAATGCTTGGGTGAATGGAACCGATGGGAAGAGTTGAGCCGTACCAAAACACTCATTCAACGTGCCAAACTGTTTAATCCTGAAGCTGCGACGAATATAGCAGACAAACATCTGCTCCGCCCTATTCCACAAACATTCTTAGACCAACTTCAACATGAAGACGGTACTAATTTGAGTGATGAAGAGAAAGCTGCAATGCAGAATCCGGGCTATTAATAGAATAGATTATTGCATTCAATAAATTAGTAAAGGAGTGCTGAATTCAGTACTCCTTTATTTTTACACTATAATTTCCTATTTATAATGAGGATATTCAAATTGTTTATATGCTTCTTTGTACTATGTATGTTGGTAACAGGGTGCAAACAGCAAAAAGTTATACGCTATGAACAGGTGGATGGCGATCCCGAAATAGATTATATAGATTTCTTAAATGATACTATATGCAGATTTGTCGTACCGGGACCATTAATTCTGACGTGCCATTATGCCAAACTGGGGAATACTTATATAATACAGATTAACAATATGGTGAGTGCACGACTGTGTAAAATAGGAGAGGGCAAGCTTCAAGGTGAACCTCCTTTTTTTGAAGGTGTATGGACAGTGAAGGAGAAATAGCTATGTTGAAAAGTACTGGCAAGAGAACACAAACGAACGGTATTGGATTATAATGTGCGCTTACTACATTTTATTCATTAATATAGTGGCAGATATACGTTTGGTGGCAAATTATATGATGGAATCGTTTCATTGATTACACAAGTGGGAATTCTCAGAACCGGCTGCTTTTATGACTCCGGTATATGATTCGGAAGAATAGTTAATATCCTGTATTCCTGATTTCCGTCATGCATTTTATGAGAATCCAGATATAACTTCTAGGGCGGATGTCGTTAGTTTCTATTCTTCGGATATGAAAGAAACTTATGTGGTACCTTTGCAAGAGGGCACGGATAAGGGTGAAGCAGTTATGATACAAGGCGAATTTGTGGTGAAATAAAATACACCATTCGTCTTAATACTGTAATATAAAGTTCTCCGCTACTTTCAGGAAGCGGACATGACCTTTTGCATTCAGATGTGCCGTGTCCTTCTCTCCCTGAAAATATATTCTTCTGAAAGTGTCATTGTCGGCATAGATACCTCCCTTCCTGGCGCAATCAAAGATGGGAATGCTGTAATTACCGCAGACTTCAACCATGGCGTCTACCACTTTCTCGGAGTCACTTTCCTTAAAGTTCTTACAGTTCCATCGGGTAAAGAAAAAGATTTTGGCTGTGGGATATTTCTCTACGAGGCCTTTGCAGAGTATTTCCAGCTTAGCTTTGAAATTATCTATTCCTCCGATGGAATCAAGCTTGAAAGCATCGTTGTGTCCTCCGATTACGATAACATAGTCGAGGCTGTCTGTCATCTCTTTATATCTTATGTACATGGCCTCGCCCCAGCGCGGGCTGGAATAAGCAATACTATTCCCATTCCTACCATAATTGAAGTATTCCATGCCATGTTTTTGAGCAAACGCATAGTGCCAGGTATTTTCAACAGGTTCTTTGTGGTTCTTCACATAACTGTCACCAATGACTCCGATACGTTTTCCTTTCAGATCATCCGTTTGCGAGTGAGTGTTTGCTGTCTGTGCGAATCCCGTGAGAGCGGACAGGCAGAAGATGATAAATAATAGTTTCTTTCTCATGATACTTATTGTGTATAAATAGATGCCGGTTTTGAACTATTGCTTTGTTGCGAATACCAGTACTCCTGCCGTCGGAATATCTGTTGTTCCTATCAAAGTTTTGGTTCCTTCAGGAAGATTGAAGTGATAGGGCTTGTCGCCATAATTGAGAACTATTCCCAAACCGTTGCGATATTCCATCGTTACTCCATACGGCAGATCCATTACAGATATATTCAGTTTTGTATAGAGCTTTTTAAGCACATCTCTTTCTAAAGTTCCGTCTGTGCTGTCGATTCCTACATAAGTGATAGTACCTTTACCAAGTTTGCGGGTGGTAATGGCCGGTTTTCCTTCATAAAATTCTTCGATATACTTTCCCCAGGTCTGGCAATCCTTACTTGGTTTCAGTATCTCTCCCCAGGTATTCCAGGGGTATTCTTTGCCATCCATAACAAACTTTCCCGGTTCTTCGGGGAGCAGAAGGTCGTAAAACTCTATTTCATTTCCCGTCAAATCATAGATCTGTGAACCGAAAGGTGCTTCGGGCAGACGGCCGTAACGGTCTTTCTGTGCTGTACGGCAGGTTAGTACCAGATTACCGCCATTCTTTACGTATTCAGTCCAACGGTCTACCAATGCTTTGTCTGCCATCTGATAGGCAGGAGCAATGACTACCGGATACTGTGACAGGTCTTTGCTTTCATTAATAATATCGACCGGAGCGCCGAAGCTTTTTAGCGTACGGTAATACTTGTTGATGTGTGCCATCGTGTTCCAGGTACGGTTCTGCTTCTGGCGTTCGATGCTCCATGCATTTTCGTGATTGAAAAGTATGGCGGTGCGACGGGCTTGGTAATCAGCGGGTTTCACATCACGTGCTTTTGCTTGTGTACGCAATTGTTTCACTTCTTTGATGAATTGTTCGAATTCATGTCCTCCGGGGGTGATGGTAGTGCCGTCTGTGTTGGCAATTCCGTAATGATACTGCTCTGTTCCGTAAAGCGGTTGGCGGTAACGGTACGTACAAATGAAATCGCTTCCTCCTGCAAATACACTCCAGAGCCACAGGCGGACAGCGCCGGGAAGTGGTTGTGGATTAATACCTCCCCAATTTACTTGTCCCGGTTGCAGTTCCATTACTCCGTAAGTTCCTTGCACGGGACGGAAGAAATCGTTGGCAAAGGCGATGCGTAACGGATTTCCCACCCGATATCCGCGACGTCCGATGCCTTCGTTATCGCCATAAACCATGTAGCGAGTATAGCTTACGAAATCCAGGTCGGGACTTCCACCGATATGGCCTTCATCATAGTTGGGGATATAATTGGTGGTAACCCATTGGTTGCGGGCATGCTTCTTAATCAGCAGGCATTGTTCGTTCAGGAAGTCATTGGTTTGTCCGGCGGCAAAGCGTCGGTAATCCAGTATTTGATGATGATTCATAAACATCTGGGCAGTCTTGGGGAGGGTGATTTCGTCAAAGTTAGAATAAACTTCACTCCAGAAAGCAGTGCCCCAGGCATCATTCAGTTCTTTGATAGTATTGTGATACTTGTTTTTCAGGAAGTTGCGGAATGCTACTTCTGCCGCCTCATTATAATCGAACTGTACGGCAGGCTCGTTATCAAGCTGCCAGCCTATGATGCGTGGATCATTGCCGTAATGTTGTGCCAACTTTTCTATCATCTTGTAGGCGAGCTCCCGATATCGTGGAGAGGCGAATGATGCATGTTGGCGGGCACCGTGGTCGAGGACTGTACCATCTTCATACTTAATCAGGATTTCAGGATATTTGCGACTTAACCAGACGGGTGGGGTAGCGGTAGAAGTACACATCACTACTTTTAGTTTGTACTTGTCTGCCAAAGCGATTGCCTTGTCCAGCCAGGCGAAGTCATATTTACCCTCTTCCGGTTCCAGTTGCGCCCAGGCAAACTCGGCAAAGTGGGTGAACTCAAAACCTAAGTCATGCATCTGCTTGAAGTCACGTTCCCATTGGCTTTCGTCCCAATGCTCGGGATAGTAGTAAACACCGGTCAGGGTGAGGTTTTTGTCATTGAACCATGTTGATTGTGCAAAGAGCATTCCGCTCATCAGGCATGCACAAAGTAGGGTGAAGATTTGCTTTTTCATGGATGTTTTTCTTGTTGGATTTATATGTACGCAAAGATAAGTGACTCAGGAAAAAGAGCCTATGGAAAATAATGCAATTTCCTGCAAAATAGGACTTTTTTAGATGAATTTCCATGTAAATGTACATGTTTCCATTTATTGAAACTGTGAAATGGCCTATTTTCGCAGCATGAATTAATGTAACGGAATACTAGATACTATGAGAAGAGGCATCACGATATTATTATTGTTAGTCCTTGCGCTGATGGAAGTGAAAGCACAGGTGCTTCCTTTCTGTTTGTCTAAAGGGTCGGGTACTTTCCGGTTTGGAATAGTAGCAGGTGATGAAAGCCGTTGGTTGGATGAATGTAATTTGAAGAAAACGGGAGACCGGATATATACCATAAAGGATGCATTGTTAGGAAAGGGTGAAGTTAGGTTGGTAATATGTCCTTTGACGGATACGAAGGGTTTTGTAATGGAGGTTTCCGGCTCCCGTTTACCCCAAAATATATCTTTGTGTTGGGCTTTCGGAGCTTGCAATGAAGATATAGCTCTTTTGAAAGAAGGAAATATAATCTCTCCCGGGGCTTGCCGGGACAATGTATTCAGTGATGAAGAGAATGCTGTCACTGTATATTATGGCGAAAGCATGGGTTTGCGGGTTACTTCGGGAATCATGCCTATTGGTTCTGAACTTCGCTTGTCGGATGCCCATCAGCAGAAAACTCCACTTGAATTGTATCATTCGGGAAAGAAAACAGATGCTCCTGTACTTTCCGGTTTCTACTCCTGGACTGCGCAAGAGAATTGTTACTTCTGTTTCTATAAACAGAATGCCAAGGCGGATTATAATTACTTTATGTTACCGGAATTATTTCTAAAAGAAAATAAGAGATGAAACGTTTGGTTGTGTTCATATCGGTTTGTTGCTGGGTGCTGCTGATGCAGGCGTCCATCCATAATGTGAAAGATTATGGAGCCAGGGCCGACGGGGTGACTATTGATTCACCTGCCATTAATCGTGCCATCTCTGCGGCTGCCGGTGAAGGTGGTGGAACCGTATATATCCCTGCGGGAGAATATGCCTGCTATTCCATACGGCTTGCCAGCCATGTTCATCTTTATTTGGAACAGGGTGCGCGCATCATAGCGGCATCGCCTACTCCGGAGGGTGGATATGATGAGGCTGAACCGAACGAACATAACCGTTATCAGGACTTTGGTCATAGCCATTGGAAGAACTCCCTGATCTGGGGAATCGGCATTGAAGATGTGACTATTAGCGGTCCCGGACTAATCTATGGCCGTGGACTGACTCGTGAAGAAAGTCGTTTGTCGGGAGTGGGAAATAAGGCTATCAGCCTGAAGCTTTGCAAAAATATCACACTGAAAGATTTCTCCATGTTGCGTTGCGGACATTTTGCCTTGTTGGCTACCGGAGTAGATAATCTGAGTATTATCAACCTGAAAGTGGATACCAACCGTGACGGATTCGATATAGATTGCTGTAAAAATGTCCGTATAATGGGATGTAGTGTCAACAGTCCGTGGGATGATGCTATTGTATTGAAGGCATCCTACGCCCTCGGAAGTTTTAGGGACACGGAGAATGTGACGATTTCCGATTGCTATGTTACCGGTTACGACCGTGGAACGATGCTGGATGCCACATGGCAGCGCGATGAACCGCAGGCGCCCGATCACGGCTATGTAACGGGACGTATAAAGTTGGGCACTGAATCCAGTGGCGGCTTCAAGAACATTGCTATTACGAACTGTATCTTTGAGCGTTGCCGCGGTCTTGCCCTTGAAACGGTGGATGGCGGTCAGTTGGAAGATATTGTTATCAGCAATATCACAATGCGGGATATTGTGAATGCCCCTTTCTTCCTGCGCCTTGGCAAACGTATGCGTAGCCCCGAAGGTACTCCAGTAGGTTCAATGAAGCGTATTCTTATCAGTAATGTCAATGTATTCAATGCCGATTCACGTTACTCTTCTATTATCAGTGGAGTGCCGGGAGCATGGATTGAGGATGTAACTTTCAGCAATATCCATATTTATCATCAGGGAGGCTATACGGTAGAAGATGGTAAGCGTATTCCGCCAGAGAATGAGAAGACTTATCCGGAACCATGGATGTTTGGCACTATTCCGGCAAAAGGTTTTTATATCCGTCATGCACAGGGAGTGACGCTGGATAATGTACATTTCCATTATAAACAGCCGGATGGGCGTCCTTTGTTTGTGACAGAATATGTCGAAAAAGTGGTGTACCGGAATATAACCGTGGATGGTGAAGGGTACAATAATTAGTGTGAAACAATAGGTAGATTAAGATATAGAACAGTATTAATGAGTAATAACCACATCATGAAAAAGAAATTGATAGGAGTTTTCCTCTTTATGAGTCTCATCTGCGGGAGTGTCAGTGCACAAGGATTACCCGACAGAAAAGAGACACTTAAAACTTTGGTAAAAGTGAATGATTACTTCATGAAGAAGTATGCAGATTATCGTACGCCGTCTTATAATGGTATTATTCGTCCCAGCAATATTTGGACGCGGGGAGTATATTATGAGGGATTGATGGCGCTACATTCTATTTTTCCACGGGAAGATTATTATAATTATGCTTATCAGTGGGCTGATTATCATAAATGGGGAATGCGCAACGGGAATATTACCCGTAATGCCGATGACCAGTGTTGCGGACAAGTTTATATCGATTTGTATAATATTTGCCCCAATCCGGAGATGATTAAGAATATCAAGATTAATATCGACATGGTGGTTAATACTCCGCAGGTAAACGATTGGTGGTGGGTAGATGCCATACAAATGGCAATGCCTATTTATGCCAAACTGGGCAAGTTGACAGGAGAGCAGAAATATACTGATAAGATGTGGGAATTATATAGCTATACCCGCAACGAGTATGCCAAGAATGGTCTGTTCAACCCTAAAGATGGACTGTGGTGGAGAGATCATGACTTTGTTCCGCCCTATAAAGAACCGAATGGAGAAGATTGCTATTGGAGCCGTGGCAATGGTTGGGCGTATGCTGCATTGGTGCGGGTGTTGGAAGAATTACCGGCAAATGAGGTACATCGTGCAGATTACATCAATGACTTCCTGGCTATGAGTAAGGCAATCAAGAAATGTCAGCGTAAAGATGGTTTCTGGAATGCGAGCTTGCATGATGAAACAAACTTTGGCGGTAAAGAAACGAGTGGTACGGCTTTATTTGTTTATGGAATGGCCTGGGGCGTGCGCAATGGGTTATTGGATAAGAAAGAATACCTCCCCGTATTGTTAAAAGCTTGGAATGCAATGGTACAGGATGCTGTTCATCCGAACGGTTGTTTGGGCTATGTACAGGGAACAGGAAAGGAACCTAAAGACGGTCAGCCAGTGACTTATGATAAAATACCTGATTTTGAGGATTATGGTATCGGCTGCTTCCTGTTGGCTGGGACTGAAGTGTATAAATTAAATTAATTAGTAACAGATTTCATAGATTATAGTATAATTGATTAAAAAGTCAATTAGGGGGAAGGAGGGACTGTGAAGTCGTTCCTTTTCTTTGCATAATAAATTGAGTAACTAACATAAAATGAAAGAAATATGAGACGAATTTTTACATTGTTAATTTTAGGATTCTTGTTTGCTTCCGGTGCGGGAGCACAAAGTTATAAGTTCGACTTTACTTCCGGTAAAAAAGTGAAGGACGGATATATCAAGATTACATCTGCCGACCGGTATGATCAGGCAAAAGGCTATGGATATGACCTATGCCCTTCTCCTGACGGAAGGAGTAAGGCTCCTTTCTTCTTTTCTGTAGCCATACCGGATGGGAATTATCATGTTACGGCTATTGTAGGCAGCAAACGCAATGCAGGAGAAACGACACTTCGTGGAGAATCACGCCGTCTCTTTTATGAGAACGTGAAAACGAAAAAAGGGGAATTATTGCCCTGTTCCTTCACTATAAATAAGCGTGATATACATATCTCCGACAAAGAAGACGTACGCATCAAGCCGCGTGAACGTAGCAAACTGAACTGGGACGATAAGCTGACTTTAGAATTCAACGGAGATGCTCCCCAGTTAACAGAGCTGATTATTGAGCGCGTGGCAAATGTTCCTACAATCTTCTTATGTGGTAACTCTACTGTAGTCGATCAGGACAATGAACCCTGGGCCAGCTGGGGGCAAATGGTGCCTCGTTTTTTTACAGATAGCATTTGCTTTGCAAATTATGCTGAGTCTGGCGAATCCGCCAATACTTTCATTGGTGCCGGTCGCTTAAAGAAAGCTCTGACGCAAATGAAACCGGGCGATTATATCTTTATGGAGTTCGGTCATAACGACCAGAAGCAGAAAGGTCCTGGTAAAGGTGCTTTTTACTCTTTTATGACAAGCCTGAAAACGTTTGTAGATGAAGCTCGTGCCCGTGGTGCTCAGCCTGTATTGGTAACTCCTACCCAAAGACGTAGTTTTGATGAAAACGGAAAGATTAAGGATACCCATCTCGATTTTCCCGATGCAGTACGCTGGTTGGCAGAAAAGGAAAATATACCTTTAATAGACCTGCATGCTATGACACGTGTCTTGTATGAGGCTATGGGAGTAGAGGAGTCTAAACATGCTTTTGTGCACTATCCGGCAAATACTTATCCCGGACAGGATAGACCATTGGCGGATAATACCCATTTTAATCCGTATGGAGCCTACCAGATTGCTAAATGTGTAATTGAAGGTATGAAGAAAGCCGGATTGCCTGTTGTGAAGTTCCTGAGAGCAGATTACCAGGGATATAACCCGTCACAGCCGGATAATCGCGATTCTTTTAAATGGAATGACATTCCGTTTACGGAAGTGGAAAAGCCGGACGGTAACTAAAGAAAGCTTTAGAATAAGAATTACGCGAATGATACAGAACTGATTTCTTTAAAGAATCAAAGAAAATATCTGTATGATTCGCGTAATTTATGTGCTGATACTTATAAAAAAAGGCTTTTAAGGGATCATTTTTTCTAAGTCCGGAATCACTATTTCGCCTCGGTGTAGCTCCAGTAAGCCACTCTCCTGCATGCCATTCAATGCTTTCGATACACTCAGGCGTGTGTCATTAATAGCATTGGCAAGTTCCTCCATCTTTATTTTCAGTATTTTTTCTCCCGAGGGACGTTCAATGTGTGAGAGTATAAAATCGGTGATACGTGCTTCAAGTCTTTCCGGAACTTCCGTCCACAAACGATTGTAGCAGGTTTGTGCCCGGTTACTGATAATATTCATATAGTTGAGTCGGAAGATTTCGTATCTGAACAAATCGTTCATCACAAATGCTTTACTGATAGTTACGGTATGTACTTCTGTATGGGCAACATGAGTAGATACATAAGATGTGTTCATACCGAACAAGGATTGAGGTTCAATCAGATAAGGAGCCTGAAAGAACTCTGTAAAGGTGTAAGAATTATCTGTAGATGAGGTAGATGAAGCGATTTCCCCGTTTAAGATAAATACCAACTGTACACATGCTCCCCTTTTTTTAACTAAGATTTCGCCCGCCTTATGCTTGGTGAAATGTAATTTTACTTTTCCCAATATACTGGTGAAGTCCTCATGGGCGAGTCCTTGAAATAGTGGCAATTGGAGCAGGGTGTCATACATCGTTTCCATATCTTTATCAACTTCTTGTTTGAAAACAAATGTAGGCATAATAGCTATTTACCGTAAACACTTTGCCTCTCTTTTTGTTTTTTTTATTATTTCTTAAACGTGCTATTCATTCAGGTAATTAAATCTTGTGGAATGCATAAAAATCGATTATCTTTGCAAAAAAAAGGAGGGACACATGTTTGCAACATTTAACTTACAACAAATGATCAGTGCATTTATCGTACTATTCGCAGTTATTGATATCATTGGTTCTATTCCTATCATTATCAATTTGAAGGAAAAAGGTAAAGAGGTGAACGCATTGAAGGCCACGTTGATATCTTTTGCGTTATTGATAGGCTTCTTCTATGCAGGAGATATGATGTTAAAGTTATTTCATGTGGATATTGAATCGTTTGCCGTTGCGGGTGCATTCGTTATTTTCTTGATGTCTCTGGAGATGATTCTGGATATAGAGATATTCAAGAATCAGGGGCCGATTAAGGAGGCTACTTTAGTGCCGCTGGTTTTCCCGTTGCTGGCAGGTGCAGGTGCTTTCACTACATTACTTTCCCTTCGTGCGGAATACGCCAGTGTTAATATTATCGTTGCTTTGGTGTTGAATATGTTATGGGTATACTTTGTCGTTAGCATGACAGGGCGTGTAGAACGCTTCTTAGGTAAGGGCGGCATCTATATTATCCGTAAGTTTTTCGGCATCATTCTGTTGGCTATCTCGGTGAGGTTGTTTATGGCAAACATTACCTTGCTGGTGGAGGCATTGCAAAAATAGTCATGAAGCACGTGCCCGTGGACACATACAATCCGTAGGCGGTGTCACGGAAAAGGAAAAGTGTTCATTTCTTTCTGATAGGGTTGAAACAGACCGTTTCCCGGATTTCCTGTAGCTGAACTCTCGTCAGAGGGTATTCTGAAGGGGGGTAGCAATTTTTAGTAAATCTTCATCCGATTTTTAGTAAAACTCCAGTGGATTTTTACTAAAAACTGACCGAAGATTTAGTAAAAAAGAAAAGAGGCTTTAGTAAAGGTGTGAGGACGATATAAATAGTAATGATATTTCGTTGAGGGACAACCGTGTCAAAAAGCTTTCTCCTCTTCTTCTCCGGACTCTTCATCGGGTATTCCTTCCTCTTCTTCCTCTTCTTCTTTTTCATCTGCAAACGGGTCCGGTCGTTGAGGCCCATACCCCATGAATGCTATGGCGCATATCGTTCCGGTTATCGCTCCGCTGAGATGTCCTTCCCAGGAAGTGGTTTCTTTGGCAAAGAACGGGAACATATTCCAGATAAGTCCGCCATAAAGAAAGGTGACTAATAAGGAAATCGCAATGAGTGGAACGTGCTTTCGAAGAATGCCGCTGAAAAATAGAAAGAATGCAAGGCCGTAAATGATTCCACTGGCTCCGATGTGCCATCCCGGTTTACCTATAAGAAAGGTGAGTGCACCGCATCCTATCCAGATGGCAAAGAATATATAAGAGGCAATGTGCCGGTAAAAGTAGAACAAGCACCACATCAGAAAGAGTAGCGGTAATGTATTTGCCAGTAAATGCTTCCAGCTGCCATGTACAAGCGGATGTGCGAAGATACCAAATACTCCTCTTTGCTCCATAGGATATACACCTAACCTCCTGAAATCCCAGTCCATGCCGACTTCAAGGAATTTTAGCAAGTAAAGAATAAAAATAAGGAATAACGGTATAACCGCTGCCAGAGCTATCCGGCGGATATCATGCTTCATGTTTCGTACAGGTTTCTGTTATTTTGGTACAATGCTACGAATATTTAAGTAAAAAACGAAAATAAATGAACTTTTTATTTTGCGTATTGTCTTTAATTTGTATTTTTGGGCATCACTACCATACCCGTAAACATAGTAGGCGAGGTATGGAGCATGATGCCTGAACAATTAACCTTTAAATAATGCACAACTATGAGTTATTTACGATTTGACAAGACTCTGATGATCAATCTGGAAGAATCTTTACCAAGGGAGATACTCCGGACAAATAAATCATC
>USSR01000099.1 GCA_900557355.1 uncultured Bacteroides sp. | reverse complement strand
ATTCTAACAGTATGTCCCTCCATTTAACATCTCATAATATTAAAGATTATATAACCTTGTATGGTCTACTTTTTGCAACATAATAAACAATAATAAAATAGATCATGAATATTTTATTAATGGGATAACCCGGTTTTATCGACATTCTGGGACAAGTTTATGCTTGTTTCAAGATAAGAGAGAATATTAAATTATTATTAACTCTAAAAATTTAAATCATTATGAGTGAGAAATTACAAAATGCTTTGAATGAACAAATCACAGCAGAATTATGGTCTGCCAACTTGTATCTGTCTATGTCTTTCTATCTAAAAAAAGAAGGTTTTTCAGGTATGGCCAACTGGATGCGGAAACAATCTGCAAAAGAAGTGGGACATGCGTGCACCATTGCCGAGTATATGGTTAAACGTGAGGCGACACCGAAAGTAGACAAAGTGGATGTAGTTCCACAAGGATGGGGAAATTCTTTGGAAGTTTTTGAACATGCCTTGGAACATGAAAAGCATATCTCCAAGTTGATTGACGAATTGGTATACTTAGCTTCAGAAGAAAAGGATAATGCCACACAGGATTTTCTGTGGAAATTTGTCCGGGAACAAATAGAGGAAGAAGCCGGTGTACAGAATATTGTAAACCTGTTAAAGAAAGCCGGAGATAGTGGTATCCTTTTCATAGATGCTAAATTGGATGGATGCAAATAATAAACCTGAATAGTTAAAAGATAAATGATATGAGCAAAATAGTAGATATATTAGGTGAGCAGGCTGAATACTACCTAAACCATGCATGCAAGACAATAGATAAACAACTGATTCATATTCCGGGTCCGGATATAGTAAATAAGGTATGGATAAATTCGGACAGAAACATTCGGACATTGGAGAGTTTGCAGACTTTATATGGACATGGACGTTTAGCGAATACCGGCTATGTATCCATCCTACCTGTAGACCAGGGTATAGAGCATTCTGCTGGGGCATCTTTCGCTCCCAATCCACTTTATTTTGATCCGGAGAACATCGTAAAATTGGCTATTGAAGGAGGATGTAATGCCGTAGCATCTACATTTGGCGTATTAGGCGCCGTAGCACGGAAATACGCCCATAAAATTCCATTCATCGTCAAATTGAATCATAACGAACTGCTTACTTATCCGAATAGCTATGACCAAGTAATGTTCGGTACAATAAAAGAAGCATGGAATATGGGCGCCATAGCAGTTGGAGCCACTATTTATTTCGGTTCGGAGCAAAGTCGCCGCCAAATAGTGGAAGTATCGCAAGCTTTTGAATATGCTCATGAACTGGGAATGGCTACCATTTTATGGTGTTATTTGAGAAACAGCGGTTTAAAAAAAGACGGACCCGACTATCACGCTGCAGCCGACCTGACAGGCCAAGCCAACCATATCGGAGTAACGATCAAGGCTGACATCGTAAAACAAAAACTTCCGTCCAATAATGGTGGCTTCAAAGCCATCGGCTTCGGAAAAACAAATGAGCGCATGTATACAGAACTGACAACTGACCACCCGATAGACCTTTGCCGTTATCAGGTAGCTAACGGCTATATGGGACGCGTCGGACTAATCAACTCGGGTGGTGAATCTCATGGAGAATCCGACCTGCATGATGCTGTTATTACAGCAGTAGTGAACAAACGTGCTGGCGGTATGGGGTTGATTAGTGGTCGGAAAGCCTTCCAAAAACCAATGAAAGATGGGGTCCAGCTATTGAATACCATACAGGATGTATATTTGGATTCTTCAATAACCATTGCATAAAGACAGGTCATCCATGAAAAGAATAGTATTATTACGTCATGGTGAGAGCCTATGGAACCAAGAAAACCGCTTCACCGGGTGGACAGATGTTGATTTAAGTGAAAAAGGCGTTGTAGAAGCCTGCAAAGCAGGCGATACATTACGAGAAGCCGGATTTTCTTTTGAGATTGCCTACACTTCTTACTTAAAACGTGCTATAAAAACGCTGGACTACGTTCTGGACCGCCTGAATGAGAGCTGGATTCCCGTCGAAAAGACATGGAGGTTGAATGAGAAACATTACGGCATACTTCAGGGACTTAACAAAAGTGAGACGGCTGCCCAATATGGTGAAGAACAAGTACACACCTGGCGGAGAAGTTATGATATAGCTCCAGCAGCATTGGGAGAGGACGATCCGCGCAATCCGAGTAAAGACATACGTTATGCAGATGTCCCGGATATGGAACTTCCACGTACGGAATCCTTGAAAGATGCCATTGAACGTGTAATGCCTTATTGGAAGTGCATCATCTTTCCCACATTGACATGTAAGGATAACCTGCTGGTAGTTGCCCATGGCAACAGCCTGCGTGGAATCATCAAGCATCTCAAAGAAATATCCGATTCAGATATTTCCAACCTGAACCTGCCTACAGCAGTTCCTTACGTTTTTGAATTCGACAACCGGCTGGCTCTTGTCAAAGACTATTTTCTCGGTGATCCGGAAGAGATACGTAAACGGACGGAAGCTGTAGCAAAACAAGGAATGACTAAACAATAAAAGTTCTGTCAAGCAGGCAGACATATTTTCTAAACTTTAATTATTAACTTAAAAAAAGGAGGTAAAAATGGTACCTACAAAAATGAACCAGAATTGGTTACCAAGTATTTTTAATGATTTCTTTAACAATGAGTGGATGATGAAAGCAAATGCAACAGCCCCCGCTATTAATGTAATTGAAAATGAAAAGGATTATAAAATCCAATTGGCAGCTCCGGGAATGACAAAAAATGACTTCACCGTTAATGTGGATGAAAACAACAATCTAGTAATCTGCATGGAAAAGAAGGAAGAGAAGAATGAGGAGAAAAAAGACAAAAAATACCTACGTCGTGAATTCTCTTATTCCAAATTCCAACAAAGTATCATACTGCCGGACAATGTTGAAAAAAATAAGATTACAGCCAAAGTAGAACATGGGATTCTATCTATAGATATTCCCAAAACAGTGGACAAGGAAGTTCAGAAGACAACCAGAACTATTGACATCAAATAAGATATCTTAGCTAAACTTTGCCCAAGGCATTCCTTATATTTAGGGATGCCTTGATATAAACCTTTGAACCTCAAACCACTATAATGAAAATATTCAATTTTGATGAAGCATTAATAGCTCTGCAAAGTGATCTGCTAGGTTTTGCATATAAATTGACAGCTGACAAACACGATGCTGAGGATTTATTGCAGGAAACAATGTTGAAAGCTCTGGATAATAAGGATAAATTTGATCCTGAAACAAATTTTAAAGGCTGGATGTATATCATTATGCGTAACGCTTTTATAAATAACTACCGGATAAAAAAAAGCCAAGGAGACTTATATATATTATCCGAACCCGACTATCATTTCCTGCTAAGAGATGACTCTTTTGCTTTCATAGACAATAGTCACGATGCCAAGGAGATAAGGGCAGCCCTTAAAACACTACCTAAAGAACATTACAACGCTTTTATGTTGTATATATCCGGATTCAAATATCGGGAAATAGCTCAAGAAACAGGAGTGTCGCTAGGTACAATAAAAAGCCGTATCTTTCATAGTAGAAAAAAATTAAAGCAGTTACTTTCTGATTTTGTCTAATAATTGTATAAAATGAATTATGAATAACAAGTATATTGGAATCCTGACTTCCGGAGGGGATGCGTCAGGAATGAATGCAGCGATCCGCGCCGTAACCCGTACCGCCATCTTCAACGGCTTTAAAATAAAGGGAATTTATAGGGGATACGAAGGACTGATTGCCGGTGAAGTAAAGGAACTCACAACAGAAGACGTGAGCAGTATTATTCAAAGGGGAGGTACTATACTGAAAACAGCGCGTTCCGAAGCTTTTACCACTCCGGAAGGACGTAAGAAAGCCTATGAAGTTATACAAAAAGAAAATATCAGTGCACTGATTATTATCGGTGGAGACGGTTCTCTGACGGGAGCCCGTATCTTTGCCGAAGAGTATAACGTGACATGTATAGGACTACCCGGTACGATTGACAATGATTTATATGGTACTGATTTCACCATAGGATACGACACGGCATTAAATACAATTGTTGAATGTGTGGATAAAATAAGAGACACCGCAACCTCACACGACCGCATTTTCTTTGTCGAGGTGATGGGACGTGATGCGGGCTTCCTGGCCCAGAACAGTGCGATTGCTTCAGGGGCTGAAGCAGCCATTATTCCGGAGGACAAAACGGATGTGGACCAGTTGGAGATATTTATCGGACGTGGATTCAGAAAAACAAAAAACAGCAGTATCGTCATTGTGACCGAAAGTCCCCAAAATAAAAATGGAGGTGCCATGTACTATGCCGACCGGGTAAAAAAGGAATATCCTGAATATGATGTAAGAGTTTCCATTCTGGGACATCTGCAACGCGGTGGGGCTCCAAGTGCCAACGACCGTATACTGGCAAGCCGATTAGGAGAAGCAGCCATCCAGGCTCTGATGGAAGACCAACAGAATGTGATGATAGGCATACGGAACAATGAAATTGTCTATGTTCCTTTTGCACAAGCAATCAAAAATGACAAGCCTATTGACAAAAGCCTGATTCGGGTACTTAACGAGCTGTCCATATAAAGTTATTAATTCACCACTGCTTGGAAAGACACTCCGGAAGGCAGACATACCGGACTGTATCATCATCGGGAAACTACAAAGTTTTATCCGGTATGGATAATGCCCTATTATAAAATAAAACAAGGAAATATAAACCATTTAATGTACAATGTTATGGAATATCCAAGTTATAATGTAAACACTCCTCAATGGAGGGAAATTACAGTCGGTTCACATCTTCCCATGGAATTGGGAAAACTTGCGGAAATAGCACGTAATCTATGGTGGACATGGAATGATGACGCCAAAAGTATGTATTGCGACCTAGATCCGGAGCTTTGGGAAGAAACGGAGCAAAATCCGATATTGTTCCTGGAGCGGATGAATTATGAGAAGCTGGTAACACTGGCACATGATGAGTTTTTTATCCGCAAGATGAATACCGTCTATACTGCTTTCAAGGAATACATTAATGTAGTTCCGGACCATAAACGTCCGTCAGTAGCTTATTTCAGTATGGAATACGGCTTAGACAAGGTCCTCAAAATATATTCCGGTGGTCTTGGAATACTTGCGGGCGATTACCTGAAAGAGGCATCAGACAGCAACGTTGATCTTTGTGCCGTAGGACTGTTGTACCGTTATGGCTACTTTGACCAGTCTCTTTCCATGGACGGGCAGCAGATTGCCAATTATGAAGCACAGAATTTCGGACAGCTCCCAATCGAAAAAGTGATGCAACCAGATGGAAAACAGCTGGTAATCCACATTCCCTACGCCGACAGCTTTATTGTACATGCCAATGTCTGGAGAGTCAATGTAGGAAGAATCCCCCTTTATCTACTGGACACGGACAATGAACTCAATAGCGAGTTTGACCGTCCAATTACCCACCATCTGTATGGCGGTGACTGGGAGAACCGGCTGAAACAGGAGATTTTACTCGGTATAGGCGGCATGATGACACTGAAAGCTTTGGGTATAGAAAAAGACGTATATCACTGCAATGAAGGCCATGCCGCATTAATCAACATTCAGCGGTTATGTGATTATATAGCCGGTGGTCTGGATTTCGGCCAAGCGATGGAATTAGTACGCGCTTCTTCCCTTTATACCGTACATACACCTGTACCCGCCGGCCATGATTATTTTGACGAGGGACTTTTCAACAAATACATGAAAGGGTATCCCGACAAACTGGGCATAACCTGGAATAACCTGATGGATCTCGGACGCCATAATCCGGGAGACAAAGGAGAACGTTTCTGTATGTCTGTATTCGCCTGTAAAACCAGCCAGGAAGTAAACGGAGTCAGCCTGTTGCATAAAACTGTGTCACAGGAAATGTTCGCTCCTATCTGGAAAGGCTACTTCCCGGAAGAGAATCATGTGGGCTATGTGACTAATGGCGTACATTTTCCTACTTGGTGCGCCACCGAATGGGAAAAGCTTTTCAAAGACAATTTTGATGAGAGCTTTATTCATGACCAGTCCAATCAAAAAATCTGGGAAGCTGTCTACGACATTCCGGACGAAGAAATATGGAATACCCGCCTGAAACTAAAAACCAAACTGATAGATTATATCAAAAGAAAATGCAGCAAAGACTGGCTTAGAAGCCAGATCGATCCGTCATTAACCATTTCCATTTTTGAGAAGTTTAACCCGAATGCCCTTCTGATTGGTTTCGGACGACGTTTTGCTACATATAAAAGGGCGCATCTTTTGTTTACCGATATCGACCGCCTGGCTAAAATAGTGAACAATCCGAAATATCCGGTACAATTCATCTTTACAGGGAAGGCTCATCCCAGTGACGGAGCCGGCCAAGGACTAATCAGGCAGATTGTGGAAATATCCCGGCGTCCTGAATTCCTAGGTAAAATCATATTTCTTGAAAACTACGATATGGATCTGGCAAGACATCTTATCGCAGGGGTGGATATCTGGCTGAACACTCCCACACGTCTGGCCGAAGCCTCAGGCACATCAGGGGAAAAGGCACTGATGAACGGTGTACTTAATTTCTCAGTGTTGGATGGTTGGTGGTATGAAGGCTATTGTAAGGATGCAGGATGGGCGCTGACCGACAAAAGTATCTACCAGAATGAACAATATCAGAACCAGCTGGACGCCGAAGCAATTTACTATCTATTGGAGCATGACATTCTTCCTGCATATTATGAACATGGAGATAAGGAGTATTCGGAAAACTGGATTAAGTACATCAAGAATTCAATCGCACAAATAGCTCCCCGTTTTACCATGAAAAGGCAACTGGACGATTACTATGAGAAATTCTATATCAAACTGTCGGAGCATTTCCACATTCTCTCTGCTGACAATAATGCAAAAGCCAAAATGATATCTGACTGGAAAACCGCTGTCCGAAACAGGTGGGATTCCATTGAAATCAAATCCATAAAAGCCGGAAACGGGTTGGATGCGACAATCGAAGCCGGAAAGGAATATGAAGTAACAGTTGTTGTCGATGAGAAAGGTCTGGATGATGCAATTGGAATTGAATTGGTCATTATTCAGCATGAAAGTGGTCAAGATCATATCTATGAAGTCATACCTCTTCCACTAGTTTCCAAAGACGGGAATCTATATACCTTCAAGGGGACATCTCAAATTTTTAATGCCGGAAGTTTCAAACAGGCTTTCCGCATGTATCCCAAAAATAATCTATTACCACATAGACAAGATTTTTGTTACGTCCGATGGTTTTAAAAAAAAGGGAGGTGTGTCATAATGAATAATAAAACGCAAATTATCGCAGAAATAATTTCATAAATCGTTGATTAATATATAAATATAAGGAAATAATCTGCGATAATTTGCGTTAATCTGCGTTTTGACACACTCCGCTTTTATACATGACAAGTTTCAAAGGTTATTCAATAAAAGATAAAGAACAATGAAACCGAACATTATTCTTATGAATTTCACTCATGTCTATGAGCAGGAAAGATTTATAAACGACATCCATTTCCAGTGGATAGATTGTACCGACCTAAACGGAACCAACTGCTACTGTGATGCAGAAGCAGCCAAAGTCATTAGACAAAGAATGGCCCCCTACTTACCTGAAGGAATACATTTCATTGATTCCGGTAACTATCATTATATCAGTAAATTTTGGACGGATAAAATAAAGACCCCATTCTCACTAGTTGTCTTTGATCATCATCCAGATATGCAACCTTCCTTATTTGACAATCTAATGTCATGCGGATGTTGGGTGAAAAAAGTATTGGATACAAATCCTTATCTTCAAAAAGTATGTATCGTCGGTGCTGCTGAAAAGTTGATCAAAGCACTGCATCCCAATTATGGAGAAAAATTAAAGTTTTATAGCGAAACAGAACTTTCTCACGAAGAAGGATGGAACAGATTCTCTCATGAACATCTGAATGAGCCTGTCTATATATCAGTGGACAAAGATGTATTGGACATAAAATCAGCAGTAACCAATTGGGATCAGGGTTCCCTATCACTGACCGAATTGGAGAAACTCCTCTCCATCATTCTAAAAAAAGAAGAAATTATCGGAGTAGATATCTGCGGTGAATGTTCCAGTTCTTTGGATGTTTTCCAAAAAAACAGAGAACTTTCAATTAACAGTAAGGCCAATAAGGAACTATTAAATCTATTCCTGTCCAATCAAAACGAGATTCATCCCCTATAAGTAAATCATTAACATAGTCATGAATATTATGCTTAGCACAATAATTAGTGAATTGACCGTACATGATAATTCCACATCTCTTTACACTTTTCTAATTCTCCATCTCTTGATATTGCTATTTTCAATAGAAGGTTGTACTTTTGTCATCATTTTATCAGTCAATCTTTTATACAAATGGTCTTTATACACAATTTATTACTTATTCTGGGACGTGGAATAGGACAAGTGATGTTTCAGAATAATGCGTTATCCGGATTATTCATGCTAATTGGAATATTTCTAAACTCATGGCAAATGGGAATACTAGCAGTCTGCGGTAATATAATAAGTACACTGACAGCCCATTTTTCGGGATATAAGTATGATGATATTAAAAATGGATTATACGGATTTAATGGAACTTTAGTAGGTATAGCAGTTGGCGTATTTCTACAATTATCGGTAGGAAGTTTAATCATGTTGATTATCGCTTCGGCCCTTTCCACATGGATTGCCTATTTTTTTAATCAGCAACGTTTAATTCCTGGCTTTACTGCTCCTTTCATTCTTGCTGTATGGGGAATGTTGGGAGTTTGCAGCTGGCTTATACCAGATTTACTATCAGTTTCCTATACGGTTATTGATACCACACAGAATATTAATTATTTCCAAGCCTTCTGTTTAGGCATAGGGCAAGTCATGTTTCAGGGAAATACAGTTCTAGCCGGATTATTTTTTCTTATAGGCATTTTGATCAATTCTCGAAAGGCAACTCTCTATACTATCTTAGGAGCACTTCTTCCTATTCCTCTAGCTATTTTGCTAGAAGTAGATGCTACAAACTTAAATGCCGGATTAATGGGCTATAATGGTGTATTATGTGCCATAGCTTTAGGAGGAACGACATGGAAAAGTGGAGTATGGGCAGGATGCTCAGTCTTATTGTCCACTGCATTACAGATCCTAGGAATGGGATTGGGTATCATTACCTTAACCGCTCCTTTTGTTATATCTGTATGGATTATAATAATGATACAGAAAGCAATGAGGCCACAGAATAAATAAAAGACTATTTGTACTATTTGTTACTAGTGAAAATATCAAATAATCTCGGAGTGTTATACTTGGCAGGAGCTTCCTATATTATTTTGAATGAGTATAAAATATTACCACATTTAAGCCGAAAGACAAGCGTACATTAGTCCAATGAGTGTAATGTAAGAAACTATCATATCACTTTTTTAGCTGAATTTAATTATATTGTTATAGAAAATAGCAAAGTGAATTAACCTTCTTACTCATATAAAGTGATATAAACAATTTCCCGCATAATAAATGAACCATCATACATTCATACTTAATGTTTAGATTTAGAATATCTATTAAACTCCAAATAAAAGCAAATCAGCACAACAACTTCAATAAATAAAGTTATATATTTTTTCAACATAAATAAATATATTGATTAAATATACCCTATATCAATATTATTCTTTCAAAATATACACTCAATAATTTTTTATTATCATCTATATAATATATATTTGCAATAAAAAGTAACCATAAATTACAATAGCTATGAAAACAAAATTTAAAGATCTCCTAAAAGGCATTTTTTTAACATCTGTAGCTTCACTTATTTCATCTAACGAAGCCAATGCTATATCTTATGACCTTTCAAGAATAAGTGATGACAACAACATTGAACAAGAAAAAAAGAATGATCTCTCACAGAAATATATACTTAAAATCCATAACGACAACTCATTTTTAATAGCAGGACATAGAAGCCATCGCTCGCACTCTTCACATAGATCTCATTCTTCACACAGATCTAGTAGCTATGGAAGCTATAGTGGTTCTTCAACTACTACAAGCTCCAGCACTTCAACCTATAACACTAATACAACGACTAGCACAAAAACTACTTACTCATTAGGAGAAAGAAATATTATTAGTGGTGTTTCAGGTAAAGATGTTGCAGAATTAGCTAATAAATTAGTTAAGATAAGATATATAATAAAGTCAGACATAGAAAAGAATTATTCTGGAGATGTCAAATACTCTATTAGACTAGAAAATGCTATTAAGAAATTTCAAAAGGATCATAATCAAGTTGTAGACGGTATTGTTGGAAAGAAAACAATTGAAGCTATTAACAAACAAATAGAACAAATAAATCGTGAAACAGTAAATACGGACGTTCATAAATATAATTTAGGAGACCGCATACTTAAAAAACAAATGCAAGGGTACGATGTAACCCAACTTAAAAACATCCTAATCGACAAAGGATATTTATCTGGAAAACTACTCAAGGGAACCTCTCTTTTTGATGAAGAAACAGAAAAAGCCGTTATCAAATTCCAAAAATCAATAGGAATAGATGCTGATGGCATTGTAGAAACCCAAACAGTATATTTTTTAAAAAAGTAATATTCAATTATGATTAAAGCTGAATTAAGGTCAGAAAACACATTTTGTTTTACAATCAATGCCTCTATATTCAATGAGCGTGTATTGACCAAAGCATTATATTGGTATGCAGAATCATTTATTATTTATTGGAATAAAAACAAAGATAATTTATTTGAAATAACTTTGGAACTTAAACCAAGCGCAAACAAGATATACACATTTGAATATGTAACCCATAAATTTAATCAAGATTTAATTGATTATAAAAACAGAGATTTGATTACTAATGAAACTAAAGATATTCGTAACATCTTATATGTAAAGGCTTTTGCTAACAACGATGATTTTGAGGATTTTAATTTAGCATCGGAATAATGAATCACTACTATTTATTACCATTCCGCTTCGAAAGAATCAAGGAACAAGAATTACTCGTCAATGAATTGGGTGATTTCATTTTCGTGCCAACAGGTACTACAGAACGAATCATCAAACGCCAACTTAGCAATCAAGAGGATCTTTACAAGGATTTAGTTGCTAACTTTTTTATCTCTGAAACTCCTATCCCAGAGCTAATAGACAATATAGCAACACGACTAAGAACTAAAAAAGCCTTTCTCGATTCATTTACATCACTACACATTTTTGTCTTAACTTTAAGATGTAATCAAAATTGTATTTATTGTCAGGCTTCAAGCAAGGAAAGCAGTGAAGCTATCTATGACATGAAAGAAGAACATCTTTTCAAAGCCATAGATTTGATGTTTCAAAGCCCATCGCACTCCATTACAATGGAATTCCAAGGTGGAGAACCATCCCTACCTTTCCAACTACTACAGAAAGCAGTAAAAAGAACAGTTGCATTAAATCAAGAATTTAAGAAACAAATAACATATGTTTTATGCACAAACTCCATCAACCTAACAGATGAAATACTATCACTGTGCAAAGAATATAATATACTTATCTCAACTTCCTTAGATGGTCCAGCTTTCATTCATAATCATAACCGAGGAAAATCTAATAGCTACAACCGTGTAATAGAAGGAATTAACAAAGCTAGGAATTATTTAGGAACAGATAGAATATCAGCACTAATGACCACATCAGAGTTGTCAATAAATCATCCAAAAGAGATTATTGACAATTATTTGTCGAATGGTTTTAACAATATATTTCTTCGTCCTCTAAATCCTTATGGATTAGCCCTTAACAATACAAATTGGGAAACATATTTCGATAAATTCATTGAATTCTATAAATCCGCATTGAACTATATTATTGACATAAATATTCAAGATCGATTCTTTGTTGAAGAATTCACCTCCATATTATTACGTAAAATACTTACTCCTTTTACAACAGGTTTTGTTGATTTACAATCTCCCTCCGGAATCATCAACAGCGTTATTGTTTATAATTACGATGGTTATGTATATGCATCTGATGAATCAAGGATGTTAGCAGAATATAATGATTACACATTCAAGTTAGGACATGTTACAGATAGATATGAAAGTATTTTTTATGGAAGAAAGGCTCAACAAATAGCCCTAATTTGGGGAACTGAATTTATTACAGGATGTGCCGATTGTGCTTTCCAATCTTACTGTGGAGCTGACCCTGTACGAAACTACTCTGCTCAAAATGACATGTACGGTTTTCGTCCTACTTCTTCTTTGTGCAAAAAACACAAAGCAATTATCACCTATCTATTCTACTTAATTCAGAATGAACATGATAGGGTTATGCCAATATTCAAACAATGGATTAATAGAAATGAAAATGAATTTTGATATAAATTCCAATGATAATTCACTGTTCGTTACCTCACAATGTAATAACAGATGTTTAATGTGTGCACAACCACCATTAAATAGGGATGACATCGATTCCTTTTGGAACAAAAACATCAAACTAATAGACAATGCTCCCAACGGATTAACTAATATAGGGATCACTGGTGGAGAACCAACGCTGTTGCAAGAAAAATTGATACACTTAGTTGAATATATAAAACTTCGTTATCCAGATAGTCTAATACATATACTTACTAATGGGAGAGCCTTTTCAGACATTCGCTATACCATGAAATTTAAAGAAATTTCCAATCTTTTATTTGGCATTCCATTACACTCTGACTTTTCAATAGACCACGATACCATAACACAAGTAAAGGGTTCTTATACAGAAACAATGAAAGGATTATATAATCTCGCAAGTATAGGGGCAGACATAGAATTGCGTATAGTCATTAACAAAATGAATTACCAAAGATTACCCCAATTATCTGAATTTATATGGAAGAATCTACCATTTGTTGCATACATATCATTCATGGGACTAGAAGACACTGGTTATTCGATCAAAAATCACAATAAAGTTTGGATCGACCCGATTGATTATCAAAAAGAGCTTGAAAAGGCAGTTGTAAATTTAGCAGAATGGAAACTAGATGTTTCTATTTTCAACATTCCTATTTGTTTACTAAAACCATCATTATACAAATTCGCAAAAAAATCGATTTCTGATTGGAAAGTCTGCTATATAGATGCTTGTTCTAAATGTTCTAAAAAGCATGAATGCTGCGGTCTATTCTCAACATCCAAAATACAAAGTCCCAGTATAAAACCCATATAATAAAACAAAAAACGAGCTATACTTACATATAGAACTAGAATATTTGATTCAACGTATCAATACAAAAATAAAAGTTTTTATCAGTTTTACCCTCATACTCTCACCCTTGCGTTAATCTCCCTATTCATCAAAGTTTCAGGTATGAAGATAAAAGTACCATCTTACCACACGAAATAGCTGCTTTTATGCTGTGAAAAATGCTGTAGTGCAGTAAACTTAAAAATAGTGCATCCAAACTCCTTGAACTAAAAAGAGTTTGGATACCTCAATATTTATAGTAAAAAACACTATTTATAAAGTTTCAATGAAATCTTAGTTATATCCGAATGAATAACCAAATATCTTTTTTCTACATTCTTTCTAAAAAAAATTACCTTTTCACTTACTATCCTCTTTTCCCTTACTATATTTTTCTCTTTCTATTTTCAACAATTCCTCAAACAATTTCACAGCTTGCTCCATTGAAAAGTGATTGAGATTTTCCACATGAGTTATAGGGCCTATATTAGATGCACTCACATGACAGTTCTCATAAAAATTGTTTGTGCTATATAGGACTGTTTCTTCCGTGAATTTCTTTAAGCCATCTTCCGTGACACCTAACGCGTCAGCTACTTGTTTTAATTTATCGTCATCTATTTTTTCCGATTGCTCCATTTTGGAAATAGCCTGTTTAGTCACTCCCAATAATTCACCCAAATCAGTCTGCGTCATGCCACGAAGACGCCGTATTCGTTCTATTTTCCGTCCCAAATGCGAATTGTTTGTATAAGATTCTGTTTCCATAATAATAAATTTATTTTTAACTTACCTCAATCTACTAATTTATAATCACTTATTTTTCAGTAACTCCACTTTCTCCCTTTCACTTTGGAGTAAACGTTCATACAATTCCACTATTTTATCCACTGGATTGAATTGTTGTGCGATTGATGTAGAACCTTGTTCAAAGGTGTTGTCTCTGATATTATTAATATTATAGATAGCCTTCTCCACATCAAAGTCTTTAATCACTTCTGCAGATATTCCCAACACAGAAGCAATTTGATTTAAAAGACCTTCTTCTATTTCTTCCTGTTTCTCAATCTTTGAAC
>USSR01000098.1 GCA_900557355.1 uncultured Bacteroides sp. | reverse complement strand
CAGGTACAAGCCTGTTCCATTTCAATCTGACGGTCGCGGTTTTTGGGATCCACGTAATCGAATATCTTCTCACCGCTTTTGCGGGTATCGTCTTCGATTTCGCTGTACAGGTACTCGTTGATGTGTACCAGACTTGCTTTCTGGCTTACTTTCAGACGAAGGTCGTAAAGTCCGGCAAATTTATATTCGTCTTCATTCATGCGGGCAGCGGCTTCCTTGAATGCATTCGTACGGAATAACAGTACGGAACCGAAGTCGAAATCATCGCGCAATGAGCCGAATTGATAATCTATCACCGGGGCATTGGTTTGCTTGCCTTCCTTTACTTGGTAACGGTCAGCGTATACCATGCCTGCACCACTGTCTTCAGCAATGTGTATCATACGCTCCAGGGCGAATAACCCCAGTTCAAGCGTTGTATATTTTGTATAGATCAGCGTATATTCTGCATCGCTATGTCCGGCGATGTACCTCATAGCAGTGCTGGACTGGATGGATTGCATGTGCAGGGTACTGCATCCGGGTAGGTTTTCTGTAACGTCCGGTAGGGCGAGCAGATAAATATTATTCACTAAGCCGGTTTCTTGCAGGCCTTTTACTGTCTTTTCCGCTTGTGCAGCTCCTGAGAAAGGAACGAAGCAATTGATTTTATTCATAATGTCCTATATTGCTTTTAATTATTAATTCTTTAATTTTTAACTCGTAGCAGTCCTACTTCGCCACTGGTGGCGGTGAACAATACCTGTTGCCCGTTCAGCGGCACTACGGTATTGATCAGTGAGTTACCTATCTTATGTTTCCACAAGACTTTACCTGTCTGGGCTTCCAAAGCAAAGATCAATCCTTCCTTGGTACTGCCGAACATTACACCTCCCTTTTCCACTTGCATAGAGGGTGCATGTTCGTATCCGAAGCCGACGTTACTTGCCCATAATTCACGGGGTTGATCTCCTTGTGTGGCATAGCAGACAATACTGTCGTTCATAGTCTTGCTGAATACGCGCGTTCCGTCTTCCGATAAACCAATCGTTTCACGTACCATAGACTGGAAAGTGCGCCATACTGTTTCTCCATTTTCTATATTGATAGCCGTCATGGCACGTTGCGGGTCGGTGATAAATACTTTGCCTTCTGCAGTTACCGGCCATACGGCTGCGGGTGAGAAGTGCATGCGCGTTAAACCGCCTGTCCACTTCCATAATTCCTTGCCGTCTGCCTTATTCAATGCATAGAGGGTATTGTCCCAGGCACCGAAGATCACTTTGTCGGCTGTTACCAGTGGTTTGGTTTCAATGTATCCTTTCACACCGGTATATGCCCAGATTACTTTACCTGTATGGATATCAATTGCACGGAAAGTAGAATCGCTGGCACCAATGTAGGCAATTCCATTTTCAATGGTTACCGCACCCAGTACCGGGCTTTTTGCTTTTACAGTCCACAGCAGTTTTCCGTCTTTGCTGTTCAGACCGTAGATGTTACGGTCGGCAGAACCGAATACGACTACACCGTCTGCCGCAGCCGGAGTGCCTACAATGCGTTTGCCGGATTGGAAGTTCCATAGTTTCTTTCCATTCTTCAAGGCATAGCAAGTCAGATAACCCATATCGTCTCCGACGAACACTTTTTCTTTTTCTACTGCAGGTGAACAATAGATGCCTGCACCGGTTTGTACTATCCACTGTTCTTTCACATTCGGGTATTCTGTGTTGACTGAAAAATCGGGGTATTTCTCTGCTTTTCCATTACGATCATAATAGGGCTGAGCCAGCGAGAAAGCAGCCCATTGTTTTTTCGATTCGCCGATGCGTTGAGTGTAGACGAGGATTGAATCTTTCGTTATATCATAGATACCATATCCCGGTTTTCCATCTTTATCACGCAGGTTGCTGCGCATCAAAATACCCGGAATGCCATCATAACGCAAATCCCGGTTACGGTGATAGTGCCCGCCGATGAACAGACGAATGTTATAGGGGCGTACTGCATCTGTTACTTCATACCAGTTATCCACATCTCCATCCAGTAACGGATAATGTGTGACGAGTATAACCGGTTTATCTTTTCCAAACTTATCGATCTCTTCCGTCATCCAACGGATGTCCTGCGGAACAACATGTCCGTAAGCCATACGCATCAACGGGCCGGAGTTGAAACCTAGAAACAGGATGCCTTTATGCTTGAATTCAAAGCGTTCGCCGCCGAATATCTCACCGAAGGCAGTACAACCGGAGTCGCTCCATTTGGTTTCATGGTTACCGAGGACCACGTAATACTTTGCTTTCAGTAAATCCAATGTCTCTTTGACTTTCAGCATAGTGGCACGGTCGCCTTCTTCAGTGATATCGCCCGTAACCAAAACAAAGTCAATACTGTCTGTCGCATTTATTTGCGCGACGGAACGTAGCAAGTCTTCCGTCGGGTTGGGATTGTTGGGGCTGAAATGGATGTCCGTTATTTGTGCAAAACGGAATGTGCCATGTTGTGCCTGTACCGCGAACGGTAGCAGGCACCCCAGCAGGAACATTATTAAAAGTCTTCGCTTCATAGATGATGATTGGTTTTAGTATATTATTGTTTGAATGAATCTGTTTTTTCACTGAAGAATGTCAGGATGGCATCCATTAACATTTCTCTTTCAGAGGCGGTGCGTAATGCTTCGAACGGGAAAGCCAGTATGCAAGTCTTGTAGTCGCCTTTGTAAGCTACTCCGGCACTCAGGTTGTTTTCCGAATAGCGCATAACGGTGTATGCATCTTTGGTTGCCGGTTCGATGGCATCCGGTGATTCTACCACATAGCTGTCTGCATTCAGTTCATTATGGTATGTATAGTTGCCTGAAAGGGCGGGGAACGGTGAAGCTACACATTTCACCTTACCCTCTGTAGCTGCCTGCCCCACGCGCCATTTATATTTCAGGACTTCTGTTGCAAATTTCTTATCGGACTCCTGAGTCGGGGCAAGTCGATTGTCCCAAAGGTCAGTTCCTACATAAGCACCCGAGACGAAGATGTTTCCGCCTTGTCCGCAATATGCGGTGATAGCTTCCTGCATAGGTTGGCTGAATGTTTTGAACTCTAATGGCTTCACACCGCCACGTCCCATTTTAGTCTGACATTCTTTACCCAATATCAGGTCTACATACTTATAGTCGTTCAGGTTCATAGTTTTATTTTCCACACTTTCATCGCTGCAAGATATGAAAGAATATCCGGCTTTCAAAATAGCGGCTCCATGAATAGCGGGATAATCGAATGTGTTTCCGGCGATTACTTTATCTTCGTAATTGCCATAGCTGTCTCCGAAGCCGGAAGCATCGTCGTCCATCCATGGAATGGAACGGCGGTATTCTTTCATCTTACCGATGTAGCTGATATCTTTCAGATAAGGTACGCCGTGGTCCAGATCATCTAAGAAACCGGCAAGTAAAGTATCACCGGGAGCAGGTGCAACAAAATCAGCCGGAGCACTGATGCGGTCGAAGCCGTTTACTATCAGCACGATATCTGAGTGATTAGCGTTTGTTTGCTTATCACTCATCGTTAATCGCTTATAACTATTAAGTGCACGTCCTGCAGAGAGTATTTCGGACGGGAAACTTTCTCCGCCCTTGTTGACGGCAGTTACTTTATAGCTGCATACCATGCCGGCAGGGAGGGCAGTGCGATAGGTATTCTTATCTACCAACACACCATTGTCGAAATCGCCATCTCCGATGCGGGTATAAACTATATATTTTTCAGCATTTGCCGTTGGCTCCAGTGGGTCGGCTACGGGTTGCCAGGTCAACTCTATTTCATTCTCGCCTACCATTTTCAATGCCATATTGTCGACAGGTAACGGCTGAACAATATAATCCATGTGGTATTGCGAGCAAATGAATTGCAGCATACCTTTATAGATTGCACGGCTTACCGTAAAACGGAAACGTGGATCTAAACCATAACGCATGTCTGCAAAGTTCTGGTGAGAAAGTAATTCCAGTAACATAGTGGGGACACGGGGTACACGTGCTTCGTAGTAGGATTGGTTCCACATACCGCGGCGTGTCCAATCCGGTTCGTATAGGCTGCGGATATCCCGTACGATATTTGACTGAATCAGGTCTGTCATGTCGTGTGCCAGATAGCGGGATGCTCCGTTGGCGTATTCTTCATTGTAAACGTTGGTATAGTAGATACCCAGTGTTCCGATGATGGAATCGTTTAGCGTGGTTCCTGCATCTGAATGGAAGGCGAAAGCCATATCTACCGGGATATTCAGTCCTTGTTCTGTCGGGTTAACCGTAGAACCACCGGCAAGGTAATTCACCCAGATACCACGACATTTGTAATCGTCTGTATAGTCATTCTTACCTTGACTGTCGGAATAGACACTGTCCGGAATACCTGCCCATTGAAGCCAGTAGCGTGCTGCCTCGCAGAAACGGGGATAACCGCTTATCTCATACGGGTAATTTATCTTCGGCATTTCTTTATGCACTATGGCAGCATTGCCGTCCGAACTTTTAATATTCTCTGTGGCACCTGCATCAGAGATACGGCGTGCTATATTTCCCATACCACCTCCGATTTTTACGGCATCAGCGGTAACGATACGTCCGGCTTTATCAGAACGATTGCTTAAAACAACTTTTCCGGCATCGCTTTTTCCGGCATCAAAACCAAATGTACCCAGATAAATCCAGGTGCCGCCACCCATCTGTTGGTTCACTTTGAATTGGGATACTCCTCCTTTGTGATAAACGGTATAAAGGGCATCGTCTGTACTGTTTGGCAATGATTTATAGGATACATAAACGGCGTACTGTCCGGTTGACGGAAGTTCAGGAATCCATTCGGCAGTGCTTTCTTTCTCTTTCTTACCTTTTACCGTCTCAACTGTGCGGAAAGTTCCTTCACGGAATGGGTTCTCAAAATTGATATATTGATCGCGCAGATGGGCGAAACCTTCACCAGTACCTTGCATCCAGTTCTTATCGCCTGTCTTTTCTGTATAAACGGAACGGGAGTGAAGGCAACCGTCATTGTCTACAACAACTTCTGCTATTTGACTATCCCGTTCACGGGGCATCAACACATTAGCTCCTGCATTCTCCAACATGGGAACCAGGAAAGGCAGTACATAACTTTGCGTATATAAATCCTCCACCGTCTGGAAGATGCGGGCGCGTTGCCATTCCCAACGTGTCAGTTTAGGCTCATAATAGAAGCCGTGACTCTGCCACAAGGCAATGTGACGGTTCTTTAGGCCATTTGTAGGGGTATAGGGGGTAGAAAGGGCTGTTACTAAAGGTTTTGTTCCGGCAGGATTGAATGTTTTGGCTTTTTTGTCCTTTTTACTGCGTAATGCTTGGGGGA
The DNA here is from genome assembly GCA_900557355.1 of uncultured Bacteroides sp. Lineage (GTDB taxonomy): Bacteria > Bacteroidota > Bacteroidia > Bacteroidales > Bacteroidaceae > Bacteroides. The sequence continues at coordinate 9,090 of USSR01000098.1, read as the reverse complement.
TTAATTCTTCAATGCTACGCTTATTCGTGCGGATTTGCAGGTTGTACTTCGAAAACTCTGCCGGAAGCAGTGCCTGCACACCTTGGTAAATCTCTGTCACATTATCTTCCCGGAAAGGAATATATGCACAGTTCATGTTAGCAAACAATTGCAACGTATTTCCTTCAATGGAAACAGAGTCAATCCGGATGCGTCCTACGGAAACCTCTTTCCGTGCAGTTGCGTCCAGAAACTTACCGATTTTCTGGCGGACATCCAAGCAGTGGCCTTGCGCGCCTCGCGTGTGGGGGAGGAGGGAGGCGGTGAGCAAAGTGAACAAAAAATGAAGTCTTACATTCATGGATGATGTATTAAGTTAATTATTAGTTCTTATCTTTTCTGATCAGCAGACAGAGTCCGATAAACGTGAACAGAGCGTTGAATATCAACAGTTCGTAGCTGAATTGATACCCATTGAACCAGGCTTCCGAATTCTTTTGCAGGATGAAGCAAAGGATAGGGGAGAGGATGGCTACCAATGGGATATATTTATCGCGAACCTGCTGTTTCATGAATATACCGAATGCGAATAATCCGAGGATGGGACCGTATGTGTAACTTGCCAGTATATATACGGCATCGATCACACTTGTGTTATTCAATAGGTTGAATACGAATATCGTGATACCCATAATTACAGCCATACCAATATGTACCCGCTTGCGTATCTTTACGATTTCTTCTTCCGTCCTGCCTTTTGTCCCGAGGATATCTACTGTGAAGGAAGTTGTTAAAGCTGTCAGTGCTGAGCCGGCAGCGGAATAAGCCGAAGAAATAAGTCCGATGATAAACAGGATACCTACAATTGCAGGGAAGTAGTTACCGGTGGCTATCAACGGGAAGAGTTCATCGCTCTTTTCTACCTGAATACCCTGGTTATCAGCAAAGATGTAAAGCAATACCCCCAGCATCAGGAACAGCAGAATTACGAAGAACTGTGATATAACACTCGTAATCATATTTTTCTGTGAATCTTTGAAGTTCTTGCAGCTGAGGTTACGTTGCATCATGTCCTGATCCAGTCCTGTCATGGCAATCATTGTGAATGCCCCGGCAAAGAATTGTTTGAAGAAATATTGTTTACTGTTTATATCGTCAAAGAAGAAGATGCGTGACATGTCACTATCGGCAATTGTACTGATCATACTGCTAAGCGATAGATTAAGATCGGAAGCAATATAACTGATGCAAAGAACTACCGATACCACCAGGCAGAATGTTTTGAGTGAATCTGTCCAGATCAGGGATTTTACTCCACCCCGGAACGTATAGAGCCATACTAATGCTACGGTAATAGCTACATTCAAAATGAAAGGTAATCCAAACGGTTCGAATACCAGCAGTTGCAGTGTCAAACATACGAGGAACAAACGTACTGCGGCTCCCAGCATCTTAGATATGAAGAAGAACCATGCACCTGTCCGATAGGAAGACATACCAAAACGATTCTCCAGATATTCATAGATGGACACCAAGTTCATCCGATAGAACAGTGGCGTCAATACGAATGCAATGATTAGTTGTCCCGCAACAAATCCCAATACCATTTGCAGATAACCAAAACTACTGGCAGCTACCATGCCCGGCACTGATACATACGTCACTCCGGAGATGCTGGACCCAATCATGGCAAATGCCACAACATACCAGGCCGATTTACGGTTACCAACGAAGAAACCTTCATTGTCGGCTTTTCTACCGGCTATGTAGGATATAGTGAACAGTATCACAAAATAAGCGGCAATGGTGATAATAACGGATATCGGGCTCATACTATTATTTTACGATTGGACAATTTATATCGGTAATAAACTTACTCTTCATAAAGCAAATATGGTTTACGTTGTGCCTTGAACTTTTCAACATCACCTTTCCACATGGCTTTAATTTCATCAGCACTTTTTCCTTCTTTAATCATTTTCCGTACATAATCTCTTCCCACTAACAACTCAAAGAACGGGCGGAAGAAATGGTCATCCAGATTCAAGTTACGGTAGGCGTCAATGACATAGGTTAAATCTACTCCTCGCTTCCAGATTTCCTCATCGCTCATATTGCTCAGATCTACGCCATGGCATAGTTTATTCAACTGAGGCGGATTCTTTGCTCCGGGAATACTTCTTGGAGTGAAGCTATAATTATATCCGGTCATATTGGGATGTCCATACACCTGAAATGGCAGTGAAGTCCCTCTGCCTAAGCTGACAGGTGTTGCTTCAAAGAAACAAGTAGACGGATATAAATATATTGACTTCATATTCGGCAGATTAGGAGATGGAGGAATTGGCAACTGATACCTTGTCTGGTGTGTATAGTTCTTACACTTGATAACAGCTAAATCACATTTGCGTGAACCGGGTAACCAGCCTTCTCCATTTACCATTAATGCAAGTTCCCCTAATGTCATTCCGTGTACAATAGGAATCGGCAACCATCCCACACCTGATTTATATTTCATATCCAGAATCGGTCCGTCTACATAATGTCCGTTTGGATTGGGGCGATCTAACAATAAGACTTTTTTATTATATTCCGCACAAACATCCATTAGCCTGCACATTGTTATATAATAGGTATAGAAGCGTAGCCCTACATCTTGTATATCTATTATTAATATATCGAACTTTTGCATTGAATCCTTACTTGGCTTCTTATCTTTACCTTCATAAAGTGAAAGGATAGGTACACCCGTTTTTGAGTCTACTGAACTGGATACGTGTTCTCCTGCATCTGCATTTCCACGGAATCCATGTTCTGGTGAAAAAATGGCAACTACATTGAACTTATTTTCTAAAAGGACATCCAATAAATGTTTGTCTCCTATCATTCCTGTATGATTGGAGAATATAGCGATTTTCTTATCTTTCAGGATGGGAAAATACTCGGAAGTCTGTTCGTCACCCAAAATGATTCGATCTTTTTGCGCTTGACACAAGAAGGCACTGCACAATAAAAGAGCCAGTAGCAGAAGTTTCTTCATAATAGTATTATTGTTAAGGAGGATTTTCGTAGCAACAAAGATAGACTTTATTTTAATATCAAAAACACTTATTTTGTTATTTTTAGTATTATAATTATTAATTTGCAACTCAAGGGTGAGGGCTTAATGAAAGAAAAAGTCCCATTCATATTCAAAAGATATGAAATGAATGGGCGATGTTATCTTTGTTATTGAGGGAACATGGTTTTGGAGTAAGTATATTAGAGTGAATCTGCGTGAATGCACAATCTTGAGATCTGTTGCACATTATTAAAGTCTATATTGTTCTCTTTGATGAATAATTTTAGCTCCTCTTTATGTTTAGGGTATAATTTCAGGAATTGTTTGAAGTTCTTGAAAGATTTTTTCTTCCCTTTCTTTTCTACCCAATAAATATTGTATCGACGTCCAAGTATCAATTTTTCCGGATCGAATTCATAGCGTTCTCCACGTCCTGCATACGTCCCTCCGTATGTTTTTACAGAAGATGTTTCTGCGGGTTGACCATAGGCGCCTTTTGAGGCTTCTTTACGCATATTCCCCTTATATTGTATATACAATACGGGATTTGTCGGCAGAATTTCAATCCCATAATTTCCTTCCGTATAGAACACTCGATTACCAAACTTTATAATCTGTATATCCTGTGGATTACTTAATACTTTTACTTTATTGTCTATATGGTCAATAAAATAAAACTTGTCCACTAACAGATTGTAATTCATCTTTTCGTGATATTGTGAACCGTCTTTGAAGTAAACGGTTGCTTCTTGAAAATCATTAAAAAGATAAGGGGAACTCTCCTTGTCTTGAGCATGAAGCATGCATACGGAGCATGCCAAATAGAATAAAAGTAAATATTGTTTCATAGCGTTATTATGTTTTAGTGAATAAGCAATAATGCCTGACTCATTTATGCAGGAACACAAATGGGTAGGCATTATTCTTTTTAGTCTGAGTGATTTAGAGAGTATTGTGCATAATTACCAACCCTTTGTCTGTGTTAGTTTGAAGCCTTTCTCCGCATAAGTGTTGATTTCTTGTTCGCCTACAGGAGAACAATAACTGCGATCACTAAAGGTGTTGCGTGGCAAGGCATTCGTTGGCAGATAATAGCCTACCATATCAGCAGCATTGGTCCCATCAAAAGTGATAATACTACCATCTTCTTTCTTTACCTGTCGCTTACCAATATATTGATCGTCTAAATAGGTTGGAACTTCTTTGGGCATATCGACCCAAGGTCCTGTCATCGTATCCGGATATTTGCTATTGTTCATGTATTCCAGCTTTTTCCAACGTTTGATGTCATGTAAACGGCAATGTTCATAGACTAATTCCATACGGCGTTCACGGCGGATTTCCCAAATTAGAGGATCAACGTCCTGATCTCTTGCAGGATCAAAGTCTGTTGTGATATCAGATAATTTCATGTCAGCAGTATTTTTTAATCCCTTAGCTTGTGCAGTAGCATCCAGTGGGCGACGTCTCAGTTGATTAATGGAGTTGTCAATATCGGTCTGAGTTACTCCACCCAATTCTGCTTTAGCTTCGATCCAGTTCAATAAGACCTCTGCGTAGCGGATAACTGGGGCATCATTTGTGTTAGTATTAGAATCATAAATAGGGTTGTTTTTCGGATTGTCCATTGTCAGTGCCTCACGATCAATGAACTTGGAAGCATAAAGCAATGTAACAGAATTTGTATTTACATGGTCAATGAATGTAGCTTCAAAGCGTGGGTCACGGGTCTTTGCCAGATTAGCAATGCTCAGCAATTTTGCATTTTCTATATCCGAATGTTGATAAACCTTACCATCCTGGCAGATGAAGGACTTTGCTAGGGCGAGATTGGGAGCTGGGGCTTGGCTTTCTACTCCGTTGGAATAAGATGCAATATGGTGTTTAAGCATTTCGAATGTATAGTGCCGATACATGATGGCTTCCTTGTTACCCTTTAAGTCTTGTGAACCGAATACTTCGCGGAATGGAGTGTCAATAGCAAATTTGCCACTATTGATTACTATTTCAGCTGCTTCCTTGGCCAATTGCAGATACTTGGTTGCAGCAGCTTGGTCTCCACCATGATATTTTTGCCATGTTCCCTCAAAAAGCATCCAGCGGGAGGCAAATGCGGCTGCCACATATCGATTTAGGGTATTGGCGCCATCGTTGTTGCGCATGTTGACCAGTACTTCGTTCTTTAACATATCGTGAACCTTATCCATTACAAACACACGACTGTCCCGGTCTTTATACATAGCCTCCAGGTCGCTGTTGGCAAATGAGGTTTCATAATATGGCACATCACCAAATACAGCTACCAGTCGGGAATATGAGAAACACTTAAAGAAAGCTGCTACGGCATGCCAGTGGTTAAATGCCTCTTCCGTTACATTTCCTTTCATATTGGCTTCCAAGCGTTCCATAAATACATTTGCTTTACGTATCCAGGTGAAATTCCAGGTCGGCCCGACATACTGGGTTTGATAAGTTGCCAAGTCATTTGCGTTTGAACTGCCAAGGCTCGTAGGTATTGAGTTGCTGAATGATGACTGTTGTCCGGTAGAGGCTAAATCGTCAGAGAAAGACATACCACGCAAAGGGGTATAGTTGGTAGCCCACCCGTCGGCATAACCGACAAAATAGTTCCGGTAAAAACCGTTGGCGTACAGACGGGCATCCATTTCGGTTTTCCAGAATGTGCCGTCTGTCGGAGTGTTCAATTGCGGGCGGTCCAGAATGTCATCGCAAGATGTAGTCATTAGAACTGCCACTGAGAGTATAGTGAATATATATTTTTTCATAATGGTATGTTTTTAGAAGTTTAATTGAATGCCTACAGACATGTTCTTCATAGTAGGTGTACCAACACCTGTACGACCGGAATTGTAGTTTGTAGAGTTGAACATAGAGAAGCCTGAGATTTCTTCCGGATCAATGGGCAGGCCTCTCAAATTATCAAATGTAAAGAAGTTCTCGCATGCAACATAAATACGGGCTTTGTTGATTAATACTTTCTTGGTCCATACGGCAGGTAATGTATATCCCAATGTAATATTCTTGATGCGGAAGTAAGACATGTTGAGCAAGTAACGGTCTTGAGTTTGCATATTGAAACCGGTATTTGAACCTGCCATATTGTAAGCGGCAGGATAGAAAGCATTGGTACGGTCTTCTCTCCAGTAGTTCTCGGCAATAGCCTGAGGCATAGCACCGTCACTTGTATTGAAGCCCGGTATTGCAAGGAAGCCTGCTCCCCAAATGTCACGTTTGCCCACACCTTGCATAAAGATAGAGATGTCAAAACCTTTGTAATCAGCACCCAGGCGAATACCATATTCGTAACGTGGAGTAGAATTACCAATTACTTCCAAGTCACCGGTATTACGTTTGCCATAATTGGGATCGTCTTTGTCTGTTACGGTATCTACAGAACGGGCTCCCGCATCTATTTTCCCGTCACCATTTATATCTTTATATTTTACGTCACCCGGGCCGAATTTGATCGTTCCTGTTTGGAAGTAGTCTTGATATATGCCATTCGGGTCTTTTAACTTGTTCATTTCTTTGGCGCCGGGAGTATTGGCGGGTACCTCTTTACCATTCAAAGCATAAACAGTTACCGGCTTGCCGTTCTCATATACAAAGTCATCCTTCTGATAAAGTCGGTCTGTGCGGTAGCCCCAGATTTCTCCATACTTCTTTCCGACATACCAACTGCTAATGCTCTTGGTATCACCGTATGCGGTAACTTCTGTCTGGGCATCAGAAATTGTAAACATGGCATTGAGCCCTAATCCGTTCTCAAAACGGTGGTTATAGTCAATGGAAAGTTCCCAACCTCTTGTCCTTAATGAACCGAAGTTACCCTTCGGCGATCCTGCGCCGAAAGTCCATGTAACGCCTTCACCGGGAACAATCATATTCTTCGTATCGCGTTGGTACCAGTCGAATGTGATACCCAAACTACCCTCAAAGAAACGTGCGTCGAAACCGAAGTCTAAAGTAGCGATATCCTGCCAGGTAATACTGGGGTCTACAGCAGCGGGAGTTCCGGCATAAATAATTTTGTTGCCGCTTGGGTCGAGCTGGCTTACCTGTCCTTGGCTGATAGTTGGTACATATAATGAACTGGATACAGTCTGGTCGCCAATCATACCCCAAGAACCGCGAAGCTTCAAAGAAGAAAGAATTGGTTTAGACCAAGTCATGAATTTTTCTTCACTGAGACGCCATCCTGCGGAGAATGAAGGGAATGCTCTCCATTGCAGGCTGCTGGGGAATTTGGAAGAGCCATCATAGCGGACATTTGCTTCCAACAGGTATTTATCCATAAAATTGTAATTGACACGCCCAAAGAAACCAAGCTGACCGTCCCAATAAAGGTTACCGCTGGAAGTCTGCGTACCGATTGTCTTGTCCCAGCTGAGGTTGTTGATGTCAGTCAGGTTGGTGATCTGTGACCAGTTGTCCTCAGATTCCCAATCTGTCCGGTTCATACCAGCCAATACCTTTAAATTGTTTTGTTTGTTGATCTGCCAATTGTAATCAGTCGTAATATTCTGCGGATGCCGTTTGGCATGGGTCACTTGGCGGCGTATGTGGTCGGGGTTTCCGCCATCCGCTGTGTATTGACGATAGTTTAGGTCATAGGCAGGCATAGCCCCTTGGCTACCTGCGGATACTACTTCTCCTTTATTATTGACATATATTTGGTTGCCATTGCCGTCTAGCCTTTTGACAGGAGCTGTCCAAGTATCAGCGGCCGTATACTTAGTACCGTTCTTTTTCCAAATCTGATCTTCACCGGCATAGGTGTAGTCAATATCAAATTTCCAGTCCTTTGTTATTTTTAAAGTAGCACCTACATTGAAACTCAGGTAGTTGTCTTCTTTGTTTGCAGTGTTAGCCTGATGCACTTCAGAAACAGGGCTACGCATTTCGTTTCCATTCTCATCGTATCCCATTGGATAAGTGCTGTCCCAACGATAGAGATAGAGCCATGGGTCAGCCGTCGTAGAATTTGTGGCATAAGCATAACGTTTGTTGCGTTTTGAATAATTAGCTCCGGCACGAGCTGTAATGTACTTGTTGATTTCTGTACTTAAACGTATGGAGCCGTTCCATCGGCGAAAATCATCATGTTTAGCCACTTTCATCAGACCGTTCTGGTCCAGATAACCTAAACCGACATTGAATGTGGTTTTGCCGCTTTTACCACTCAGTGAAATATTGTGGGTTTGTGAAGGAGTCCATTCGCGAATCATATAATCATACGGATCGAAAGTACGTATAGAGAATTTGCGATTAGAAGCGTCCACGTACCAGTCGCGTCCATAAACGAACGGATCGTTAACGCCTAACTTGCCACCCCAAGTATTTTCCCATTCCTTAGCTCTTTCAAGGCTCGTTTCATCTACATACCAGAATGCGCCGTAAAGAGTTCCTTTGGCACGTTTCAGGGCATCAATACGGTATTGAATACCATCGACACCTGCCATTTCCATCTTCTTGGAAATGTTTTGCCAAGAGAAGTTACCGGAATAACTTACTTCTACTTTTTCGTTTCTGGCACCTTTTTTGGAAGTGATCAATACTACACCGAAAGCGGCTTTGGCTCCATAGATGGAAGCGGAAGCTGCATCTTTTAATACGGTGATAGATTCAACATCATCGGGATTCACCATCTGGATAGAGGGAATTTCCACGTTATCCAACAAAATTAGCGGAGTAGAGCTTCCATCAATGGAACCTATTTGTCCACGTACCTTTATGGTTGGGTCCGAACCGATTTCACCACTTGGGATAACAACAGATAATCCCGGCGTTGTACCTTGTAAACCGCGGCCGATATCGGCTATTTGGCGTCCTTCCAGAGTCTTGCTGACATCTACTGTTGCAATGGCACCTGTTAGGTTGGCTCTTTTTTGAGAACCGTAACCTACAACTACTACTTCCGAGAGTATTTCGCTATCCTCTTTCAAGATGATTTTCATAGTTCTGACGGCTTTCACTTCTTGTGTTTGATAGCCTACATATGATATTTTCAGCACAGCTCCTTGCTTTAC
>USSR01000097.1 GCA_900557355.1 uncultured Bacteroides sp. | reverse complement strand
GAAATCAGAAAGAGCAATTTAGCGATGTATTGACTTTCTGGTCACCTACTGTGAATATGGCGCGTGATCCTCGTTGGGGACGTACTCCGGAAACTTATGGTGAAGATCCTTTTCTGAGTGGGGTGATGGGAACAGCTTTTGTAAAAGGGTTGCAAGGAGAAGATCCCCGTTATTTGAAAATCGTTTCTACTCCCAAGCATTTCGTAGCCAATAACGAGGAACACAACCGTTTTATCTGCAATCCGCAAATATCTGAAAAACAATTGCGTGAATATTATTTCCCGGCTTTCGAAATGTGTGTAAAGAAAGGGAAAGCTGCTTCTATCATGACTGCTTATAACGCATTGAACGATGTGCCTTGCACGTTGAATGCCTGGCTATTGCAAAAAGTACTTCGTCAGGACTGGGGATTCCGAGGATATGTAGTTTCTGACTGTGGGGGACCTTCTTTACTGGTTAATGCCCATAAATATGTGAAAACAAAAGAAACAGCTGCTACCTTGTCAATCAAAGCCGGACTGGATTTGGAATGCGGTGATGACGTGTATGACGAATATCTGCTGAACGCCTACAAGCAATATATGGTATCAGATGCTGATATTGATTCTGCGGCTTGTCATGTGTTGGCAGCCCGTATGAAATTGGGAATGTTTGACAGTAAGGAACGTAATCCGTATGCCCGGATTTCTCCATCGGTCATTGGCTCGAAAGATCATCAACAGGTAGCTTTGGACGCTGCTCGTGAATGTATCGTTCTATTGAAGAATCAGAAAAATATGCTTCCATTGAATGTCGACAAGTTGAAATCAATTGCAGTGGTAGGTATTAATGCTGGTACGTGTGAATTCGGGGATTATAGCGGTGCGCCGGTGATAGAGCCTGTCTCTGTCCTACAAGGCATTAAAAATAGGGTAGGTGAGAAAGTGAAAGTTGTTTATGCTCCTTGGAAATCGGCTGCTGACGGTCTGGAACTTATTCAGGGGGAGAATTTCCCGGAAGGATTGACTGCTGAATATTTTAATAATACTCGTTTGGAAGGTATACCGAAAGTGCGTAAGGAAGGTTGGATTAATTTTGAACCTGCCAATCAGGCACCGGATCCGTTTCTTCCCAAATCTCCTCTTTCCATTCGTTGGACGGGTAAGTTGAAACCAACTATTTCCGGTCGTTATACATTCAGTTTTACTTCGGATGACGGCTGCCGTTTGCGTATTAACGACCAACTGCTGATTGATGCATGGAATGGACATTCTGTGGCTATTGACTCTGTCTCCATTGAACTGGAAGCAGGGAAAGAATATCAGTTACAGGCAGAATATTATGATAATCGCGATTATGCTATCGCAAAACTGCAATGGAAAGTTCCGCAAGCAACAAAACCTCCCCGCCTCGATTTGTATGGAGAAGCCGGGAAAGCAGTTAGCGAGTGTGAAACGGTGGTTGCTGTGATGGGAATCAATAAGTCAATCGAACGTGAAGGGCAGGACAGATATGATATCCAGCTTCCGGCGGACCAGCGTGAGTTCTTGCAGGAAATCTATAAGGTAAATCCGAACATTATCGTTGTTCTTGTTGCAGGAAGTTCATTGGCTGTCAACTGGATGGACGAACATATTCCTGCCATCGTGAATGCCTGGTATCCGGGCGAGCAGGGCGGAACGGCTGTTGCCGACGTGCTGTTCGGCGATTATAATCCTGCCGGACGTTTGCCGCTGACTTATTACAAATCGTTGGATGAGCTGCCGCCGTTCGATGACTATGATATCACAAAGGGACGTACTTACAAGTATTTCAAGGGCGACGTCCTTTATCCTTTTGGTTACGGACTGAGCTACTCTTCTTTTAAATACAGTGATTTGAAAGTAAAAGATAGTACTGATAAAGTAACAGTGTCTTTTCGCCTGAAGAACACCGGACGGAGAAAAGGAGATGAAGTGGCGCAAGTATATGTGCGAATTCCCGAAACAGGTGGTATAGTTCCGATAAAAGAACTGAAAGGTTTCCGGCGTGTTCCTTTGGAACCGGGTGAGAGTCGTGCCATAGATATTGAACTTGATAAAGAACAACTTCGCTACTGGGATACGACAAAAGAACAGTTTATACTGCCTGCGGGTACATTTGATGTTATGGTCGGTGCATCTTCCAAAGATATTCGTTTGCAGACGATAATCAAGTTATAGACGTTGCTTATACTCGGTTTACCGGGATAAATTCCTTTTTTGGCAGAAGGACAAAAGAAGAAACAGTATCTGCAAAGCTAATTTGTTCTTTTGTCCTTCTGTCCTTTTGTCTAAAAGATTTGATTCCTGCCCATGCATCTTCCGGTTTTACTGTTATGGAAAAGATATACGGTAAGATCCTGATTCTTGAAGCTATAATGTCTGTCTTATACGGTGTTGATTTTTAGTACTATATCAGATTGAACTTATTTCTTATGATCATTGAATCTACCTCTTATGAATTTGATTATGTCATCTTGGGTATCAGATATCAAAAAGAGAGGAACTGTATGTATAAATACAGCTCCTCTTTTTATTTGTTACTGTTTTCTACTTTTATTTGTTTCTATATACCTATTTATTACTAGTCAGATAGTTTATCATATTTACTACCAATTTGCCTGCTATTGGGTCTGTTATCGCTTTCTCCGTGCACATGGTAGAGATGATTGCTACTCCCTTACCGTCAGCTATTTGTAACATGGTTAGCCCGCGCATGGATTCTATCCGTTCGATGCGGTCTTCTGGTTTGCCACCGTCGATGTAAGCATGAATTTTCATTTGTCCTGCTAGTTCTGTGACATTCTTATGGCGGTGAGCTTTCAAAGTTGCTGTACATGCCATGGGAATTTCTCGTTTATTGTTATTGAAATAGCGCAGTTCCAGTACATCGATGTCGTTAAATACCGGAGCATCATTACGTTCCATGATTACAATATCGCCTTCCGTCGGGATTATCCATCCCGTGATATATTCGGGATATACGGTTTTGGCAGTTTCCTTGTTGTTGAGGAAAAGAAGTTTTCCACCTTTTGACTGGTAGGCACGGAGCAAATCTTTTTCTTCATCGTTGCAAGTTGTCAGACCAGAGATGACACAAAGGTCGGCTTTCAGTTTGCTGTCGAGCAATTCTTTAACGGAAGAAACCGGTTGATATTTGATATTAAGGAAGTCGAATACAGCTTTCGTGTTATCCTTATCCAGCAATACAATCTTTTTGCTGTTATTCACCTGACCTGCGTTCCACTCTTTACGTGCAAGCAGTAGTTCGTATTCATTGGCAGAAATAGGCAAGCCGTTTTCTGTGAGTTTCAATACTAGTTTGGTTTTTGTCTTATTGGCAGGCAGGGTGTTCGGTAACCGGATATTTGGCTCGATATAGTGTCGTGCATAATGCTTCACGGCAGGAACTTTTTCACAACCGCTTGCCAGACACTTTCCGGTTTCGTCTTGTATTTCCCAGTGAAGCAGGGAAGGTTTCAAATCCGTACCGTCTTCACGGTCGTTCACTATATAGATGCGTGTAGGCAGCTTTTCACCGGCATACAAATTGCGTCCCCACAACTCCGCACTGACCAATACAGGTTGCAAAGCCCGTTTCAAAGCATAGTAGGTAGGATACGGCTCAATATTCTGATAGTCGTATGTCTGACGGAACCATGTCATCAATGCGAAGTGCATGATTCCCGAAGCTTGGTCGTTGGAACGGCGGAGTGTTTCTGCCAGTTCGCCCGTAATGAATGCCTGCGTTTTCAGGAATGAGACGGGATCTGCCCAATCATAAGCTTCATATCCGATTAAGGTATAAGGATTCTGATGGATGAGTTGGTAAGAACGGGTAGGATGTCCTGTCTCGTTGTTGGGATAGCCAGTAGACATTTCTTGGCTGATGAGTGGACGATCGGCCATTTTGAACTGCTTTTGGAATTCACCATTGAAGAAACGGAAAAGCGAAAAGTCATACCAGTTATAGTAGCCGTGCATATCATCAATATCACCATCATCAATGCTGTTCATAAAGTCGGCACCATATTTCTTATCCTTGTTTTTTGCTTGATAGTTGGAGTCGAAACAGATAGGACGGGTAGGGTCTATACGGCGCATCTCTTTCACTACGTCCGAGATAATTCGATACTTTTCTTTGGCACGTTCCAAGTTGTTATCATTGTCATAGAACTTCATCTCGTTATTTACTGTCCAGAAGAGCAGGGATGGGTGATTACGGTATTTTTTCAACAGCCCTAAGAATTCGTTACGCCACATTTCCAATAGACGACGATCGGGAATGGGAGTGGAATGAATCATCAGCCATGACCATGTGCCTTCAAATGAAATACCGATGCCATTGCGGTCTGCGGCTGTCATCCAAAGTTTGTTCCATGGAGTAGTATGGGTACGGGTAACATCAATATTTCCGGCTTTCATCAGTTGCATGAACGTATTTGCCAGATTTTCATCGTTGGGTGCTAATGCGAATGGGATATGATTTCCTCCACGCAACCAGTACTTATTGCCGTTCAGGTAGAAAAGTCCGTCTTTTACTTCGAACGTACGGAATCCGGAAGTCTCTGTCAGACAGTCCAGCTCAGTCCCTTTGCCTGTGATCAGGCGGAATTTGAAATCATACAGATTAGGATGCTGCGGTGTCCATAAACGAGGTTTTAGATTATTTATGGTATAGGTTTCTATTCGTTCTTCGCCTGTATTGAGACGCAGTTTTCGAATGGATAATCCGGAATAAAGTACTGCACCGGTTTCTTTGTCAATAATATCAGTATAAAGATTGAATTCTTTCTGTTTATTATCATAATTTTTTAGAGTGACGTCGAAGGTGGCGCCATTCAAAGTAGGTTTGATAAATACATCCTCTACTTTTGTAGGATCGGTGATACTTAGTTTTACCGGTTGCCAGATTCCGGCTGGTTCATCCCCATAAAAACCATGAGGGATTTCTTTCAGGAGCACATTGTTGTCCACTTTCACTTTGGCATCTTCTTGTTCACTTTCGCGTACGGAAGAGTAGAAAAAATCAATGGCATTTGCTGATTCGGAGGTACTTCCGTCCATTTTGCGCATCACTTTAACGGTAATCAGATTTTTGCCGGGTTTTAGTAACCGGCTGCCGTCTGCCCGGATTTCACCGTACATACCGATGTGTGAGGTTGCTAATGTACCGTTAATGTATATTTCGGCTGCTTTAGAGACTGCGTCGAACGTCAGTATCAGTTTTTTGCCTTCTATCCCGGGTGGTAATTCCAGCCATTGGCGGTACCAAGCGTACTTTGTCCGGTGATAATCGAATGTGTAGTTTTCGCAACGGTCAGTTTCCTGTTGGTAGTATGTGTCCGATACGCCTTTGGGTTGTGCGCCTTTGGGAGAAGGCATTGTTTCGCCGTGCAGCCAGATGCGGATCGGTGTCCAGAAGTTAGGGACGGACATAATGTGCCAATCCTGATCATTCGTTTCTGTCGATATGGCTTTGTTCTTGTTGGCTAGTTGATAGTCCGGCATGAATAACCAGTTGCCATTCAACGTGATATCTGTGCGGCTTCCGGTGAGTGCTTCCACTTTTATGGGGGTATAAGCAGCCCGTTCTTGACGGCGTTTCTCCTCTTTTTCTGCCGGAGTCGCTTTTTGTTGATATTCTGCTACTTTTACATCCTTTAGTGCGTTATCCGCCATCGGTGTTACGGTGAGGTCGTCAAACTCGGTCTCTATCCAACCGCCTCCCAATCCTATTTCTCCCAACGGAACCAGATTGGCGTTATTGTCTGTAATATCTATATGAGGTTGCTCCTCATCGTTGAGGAATATACGGATACGGTTTCCGCAAACTTCCACTTTCATACGATACCATTCTCCCGGTACAGGGTGGAAACCCAACGGGCGAACACCCATAAATTCGTCTGTTCCCATATATCCGGTACGCATTAGGTAGAGGTCGTCCTGTAATCCACCTTTGATACCTACCACGTAGCGGTCGAAACGGTTATAGTTACGGAAACTTGCCCATATCTGCACTTGGTCTGCATTTTTAGGAGCACGGGCTTTGAAAGAAAATGTATAGTTTTTCCATTCGGGCTTGCCGAACAAAGCGTAAGCGTTTTGGGAGCGGAATACGTTGTCAGCAATGCTGCACGTTCCCCGGCCTACTGTTTTCAATTTTTCACCAGTATTGGAGAAGTCGTTTGTCCATGTAGTTTGGTCTTGTGCCTGTACGCTCAAGCACAAGATACTATATACACAACTTAGAAATGCTTTACTGATTTTATTCATATATATTATAAGCTGATGTTTAGTATAGAAACAGCCATGTTGGAAACCAGAGCGTAGAGCTGATGATTTCGCGACATGGCCGTTTAATTTATGATCAAGAATGATTTATCGGTTGTTCAGTAACATAAGAGCCCACCTTTGATTAGCGTAGTCTGTATTGAACAGAACCTGGAACTGGAGGTTTCCGTGCTCATCCGGAGCTATCGCTTTTTTGATTTTGACGATAAATTGGTTTTCATCTATCAGTTCGAAATGATCCTGTGTCTCGCTGTTTTCAATAAAGAGCTTCAACTCTGCTTTGTTTTTGCAGAAATATTGTTTACAATGGTCGGTGATGACCAAATTTTTGGCGGCATCACTGTATTGTACCAATACCGGCAGTTTCGTGCTGTTTGTAGGACCACCACATACATCGTATGGGAAACCTTGTCTCCAGAACGAGTTGTTGAAAGCCAGACCAAAGTTATATTCTTTTCCTTCTTCCAAGTCACTGAGTTTGTTCTTTGTCGGATCACCTGTTAAAGCTGATACGGAGAGGGCATAGTCTACCGGAGTATGTTCCACTGCTCCGTCTGTACCAAGGATTCTGCCGTCGGCGCATGGTTGTTTGTCGTAGCAGAGATAGAGAAGGAATGTTCCCGGATTACGGACAGGGTCTTTGATAAACCAACGTTCGTCACCATTTGATTGAGCTTGTTGTCCGGCTTCTTCTCCCGCCTTGAATGTCCATGAGAACTTGATACCGCAGTTATCCCCATTGCTGAAGTTTTCTTGGTTCAGGAAATTATAGTTAGCCAGCTCATAGGTGTTGCTTAGTGTCAGTGTGCCTTTGGTTGCATTCCACTTAAAGTTGCCATCCCATTGTTCTTTGGTCTTGTCATTCTGATTGTTTTGATCTAGCGTGAATATAAATTCTGCATCGGCGGGGTTGAAGTCGTACAGACTACTGAGAGGAACATTTGTGAAGTTGTATCCTAAGGTCGTGTTGTATTCGCCGGGAATTGCATATTGTTTTTCTTTGAAGAACTTCACAGAATTGTGTTTGGATGCGCTTTCTATTTGGTCGATGTTACCTTTGTTGTAGATATCAACTAGCATTTCGTCTTTCTTCACCGGGAGGGCTACCACATATTTGGTAGATACATTATTCAGATAGATTCCTACTTCATTTTGATCAGCATTTGTAAAAAGGACTTTGTCCGTTCCTGCTTCGTTCATGGCAAATAGATTGGCGCCTTCTACACCTGCGCATTGCGGACCTACGAGCATATAGCATTTTTTTGTGGCGGCATTGTAGTAAAGACACATTTCACCAGCACCCAGTTCGCTTTCTTCTGTAATGCTTCCCAAAGGTGTATCCATCTTTTGTATATTCCAAGTATCATTTTCCTGTGAGCCTACTTTCCATGCTTGGGAACTAGTGATACCTAAACTTTCTAATGATGTCTGAGAATTTTTCACTTCGATAACTTTCGTTGTTTTGTAGAGAGATTCTATGTTACTCAACATACCGCTAACGGCAGACAAAGAAACACCGCTCTTGGCTGTTGCTTCATCCAGGGAGTAAACAGAGATAGTCTTCTCTATGATGTCTTTTTCATTTTCTTTAGCGTCTTTCGCACCGATAGTGTAAGTTACTTTCACTTTACCACTCTTGTTAGCAGAAGTAGCAGTCAGCATTCCGTTTTCAATAGCAAATGCATTTCCAGGGTTATCAGATATTTCATAACTTCTTTCAACCACCAGGTCATTGAAACCTAATTCGTCCACAAACTTTACTTCGCGAGTTTTTCCGAATCCCCAATCTATTTTCTTGGAAAGATCAACGCTTTCAGTACTGATGAATTGTAATGATTCAGAGTCTTTATAAATATCACGGGTTTCACGATAAGCCCATACACCGTCTGTTGCACTATAAGACGTCGGTTTCACTACGAAATAATCTGAACTTGTTGTTGCTTTGTCCAAAGTAATTTCCAATACGGCACCATAATATTCGGCTGTCATATCTTGTGGAGTAAGTTCTACGGTCAGGATGCCGTTTTCGTCCAGCTTGCCTTCATTGACTACATTTACAAGTAATTGTGGGAGCTGTCCTTCAGCACGTGTCAGTGCCAGTTCGTGAATATCGGCGCAAGCGAAAGAGGCTTCTTTCAAGTCTATGTCTTTGGGTAAAACCCGGAATTTGGCAGTAGCCTTGTTTGCTGCGATGATTTCACCGGCAGTATTCGTATAGCTGGCTGCTTCCAGAAAATTATCTTCTTCGAAAACATACTGTTTCCGGAATAGAATAGAGCTGATGCCGCTGAACCCGCCGCCTTGTACCGGGAGAATGTAGTTCTCGCCGTAAAGATAGATGGAGAGCGTTTTGTTTTCCGTGTTTAATGCCATAATCGGAGCATCTTTAGTAATGCTGATATTTGTCTTGGTAGCTTCGCTTTCCGATTTGTTGATGAAAATAAAACCAGTTTCATAGTCATAAAAGAATATGTCTTTGTCTGTTCCGGGAATGTCCTGTTCGGTACCTTGTGTCTTTACATTGTACCAACCTGCACCTTTGTCGCTGCTGTATTTCCACACACCGTCTTCTATTTTGAACTGATAGAAAGGCGTGGACTGTCCGGAAGCCTGCAAACGAAGTTCGTCTCCGTTACTTAACACAATGGTATATTGTGAGAAGTCATCACTAGGATACCAGGAAGCTACTGTTAAATTGGCATCTAAAGCCGCTTGAATTTTCTCTTTGAATCTTTCCATGTCAGATTCAACCGTTGAAATACGGTTATCCAGGCCTGCGATATCGTCGTCGTAATCCTTACAGGAAAAAACGCTTGTTCCTACTGAAAGCAACAGTGCTCCATAGAGGAGATTGTTCAATAATCTTTTGTTCATCATAGATCAATTTTAGTTTAATAATTTATTTGTTTCCTTATTTATTTGTGATAATTTCTACATAATTCAAACTGATAACTCCTTCGATTACTGCCAGATTAAAGTCTGCATATCCACGTGTGTCCCGGGTATAGACTGCCACTTCGGTTTCTTCCCATGCATTGCCGGTAGCCGGGAGTGTGACTTTTTGCGTCATCTCGTTACCGATTTGGCAACATACGGTAATTTCACCTTCACTTGCATAACGGAAACGGATAATAGACTCTCCACTTCTGAAGGGTAGTTCTTTCCATCTCAATGCATTCAATCCGTCGGCAGTGAGATCTGTATGCCAGCCCCCATTATATTTTGTGTCGGAACAACGTTTCACGACATACTGCTCCGGAGCGTTATTCATTTTATCTTCTTGTTGTGATGATTCTATTTTTTTGTCAGATATGGTACCTTGGTAACAGTAGTCGCAAGCTTCAGCCTCCAGTTTTTGTTCGGTCGGGAAGGGATGATTGCCATACTTACGAAGCAGGTTGATGCGCTGGTTAGGGTAGTCGTAGTAGGTCTTATCCATACTGCGCCACCAAGCTGCGTTTTCTACACCGTCTGTAAATCCTTCGAGAAATACGAGATTTGGCTTGAAAGTCAGGAATGATTCAAACATTTCAGTGGCATATTCTCCATGTCTGGCATCGATGAACTGCCATTGTGTCTGGCTACGGTCACCTTGTACAAAGCCCGGACAACCGCTACCCACACTGAATCCTTTGAAGTTGTAGGCGGATACATAGGTATTATATTTCATTTCTTCTTCAAACTGTTTTTTTTCTTCTTCGGTCATACCTACTTTTGACAAAGGAGCTGCAAACCAGTTGTGAATGGCGTCTACATAAGGACAATTTACTAATGAGAAGTCACGGTCTGTCCATTCTCGTTGGATGATGAGGAATGGACGTACGCCATATTCTTCGTTAAAGTCATCGCTAAGGCATTTGAGGATATAACTCAATTTACCGTTGTAAGCATCTGCTTTCGTATAATCAAGTCCGGTAGTACTTTTATAGTTGTCCGGATCTTGTTCCGTTAGTTCTCCGAGATAGGAATCTTGCAGGAAGCCGTTGGGGTTCCAAAAATAGATGACGGGACGTCCGTCTATTTCGAACCAATATTCGCGCGGCACATATTCGAATGCTTTTTTCAGATTGAAGTCCCATATATATTGATAGATGTCGTTACGGAACTTATTTCCTTCCCCTTTGGCATCTTCTTTTTCCGGATCCATGAAAAGTAGCGGATACTCGGAACCTATGTAACGGTTGGGACCATTCATCGGTTTGTCGGCATATCCGAATCCTTTATGCGCATTGCGGGCAGCAGCCCATGAAGCGGGAGTATCATCGAAAATTGCGATTTTAAATTTATGCGCCACGCCTTTGCGTTCGATAGCGGCCATTAAGTCCAAAAGTTTGTCGGGACGTCCGTGGTCAACATTATCATTCGCCATACCGCGGCAGTTCATGGCAACATAATCCTGACCGCTATAAGCAATTTCTTCTACAAAGTTGTCCCACCAGTCTTGTTCGGTAATGTTGCTTGGTAGCGGGTCTTGCTCTCCTGCCTGACCGGGAAATGCTGATTCTACGTAACGGTAGAACAGTGAGCGGTTGTACATGGTAGAGGCATCGGTGTAAGATCTATCCATTTGTTTACGGATTTCTCCTTCAAATCCCGCCAACGTGCCTAGTTTGTAAGAACGGGTGATTTCCTGTTCCGTTCCTTGTCCGCCTTCATATCCCGGTTCACCGGAATTTTGTCCGCCATCCGGATTGTCGTCCGAACACGCCCAGCAGAAAGCTCCCAGACCTAGCAGACAAATGTATTTCCAATATTTATTTTTCATATTCTTTTCGTCATTAAAAAAGTTAACGTGCATTCTTAGTTTTTCTTGAATTGCTCACGGGTGATTTGCAGGTATGTCTTTCCGTATCCGTTGCCGTATCCTTCTACTGTCGGTTCAATGAATGAATCAAAGTTGTATTTATTGTAGGAATCAATGAAAATCAGCCGGTTGCGTCCAGCATTCATTTTGGCTACGTTACAAATGGTACGGTAAGTGGCAGGATCTCTTTTCACAATCGGGGAGTTGCCGATAGCGCCGCGTCCATCCTGTATCAGTTTGTTCCAACCCGGCCCTACAGTAGGAATAAGTTCCATACTACCGTCACCAAAAGCAGGCAATGCCGTTTCACGGTTGTATTTCCAATTTTGGTCTATCATCTGCGGATACATGTACGAACGGGTTACTTCTGATTGGTCATACATGTTGCGGCTTGCCACAGCATCTACACCACCTGACATGTAGAAATATTGATAACGCATCTGGTTGCACCATACATCCGCACTTTCTGCTACAATATAAATGTCATAACCTGTAGCTTCTTTTACCGCCCTACGGATACTGTCATACATGGCTTTTGAATCTTTTGCATAGATTTCGGCAGTCTTATTTTTGATGTAGACCATAGGACGATTGCCTCCCACCTTGTAGTAACCTTCGTCGGAGAAAAAACATTTGGCTATTTCACAAAAAAAGTTGTTCAGTAACTCCTGACGGGTGTAATTGACTCCTTCATACTCTTTACCTGCTACATCTTCGATACAGTTGCTTGAAGAAAGTTGTGGCGGCAGGTCGACAATAGAGTTCCAGTTAATGCTGACTACTATTTTCATTGTTTTCAAATCAATAAAGTCCCTGCCTGGTTGTCCCATGTGCGGCATTGGCAGTTTGTTCCCACCTCTGCCCGAACGTCCCAAAAACATAGTGACGAGCAAGGAGTCGCTTCTGTTGAGACGTGTGCCGGGACCTTGGTTGATATCGGCTCCCAATTCCGGTAGAATCATAAAGTTTGCTCCGGCTTCTATACAACCGTTCACATGTTGCTGCACCATGGGTATCATGCGGAAACTTTGATCGTCACCTTTTACTTCGAGTAAACCTTCCTGTTGCGACTCGGGCATGATCTGTGGAGTCAGGTTGTTGTAGTTGGTCTTTGCGCTTAGTTCGCTATCGAGCTTCGTCAGAAGCTCCCAACGGGTAAAGTTCGGCTCACCGTTTGGCGTTTGAGCCAAATCACCGTTCTTGTTGTAGAAAATGCCTACCTGATAGTCTTCGGTGACAGGAATTTCCGGAATTTCATAATTCAAGAAATAGTCATCAATGCTCGGTCCCTCTTCCTTATTACATGCTGCCAGAAGAAGCAAAGTCAAGGAACATCCGGTAATGTATTTCAATCCTTTCATATCTGTCTATTTAATAATTGATTATTTGTCTTCTTCAATACGTATAAAATTGATACTTGCTGCCAAGCGGTCTTCTCCTTGCAGATGTGAATACTCGGGATAGTCTTTCAGAACATTATCGTAGAACTCTTCCAGTGTGTCACCATACCAATGAGCCACCATTTCATTGTTGTACATCAAATATCCTTCTTTCCAACGGTCGTACAGACCCTCCATATTGTAAGATCCGGCAAAAGCAAGCGGAGTGTAGAAGTTGTCGTCGAAAGCACCGTCGGGACGGGGAGTCTTCGATGCGGATTGCAGCATCCGGCAGGCTTCCCGGTAATAGTTCATGTTCCAGTTACGTTCATCTATTGGATATTGCAATCGTTCGGGAATGGGGTCGAGCAAGTTGGCTCCGTAGGTTCCGTAGTTATTTTCCGGATTGTTGTAGAAGAACGGAGGGTAATTCATCACACGTGTTCTGCGTTCCAGAGTCCAACCGGCATATCCGTTGAAGTATGTAGCGAAGTAACGTTGTTTCCATACTTGTTGCAGGTTGTTTTTGTAGCCGCCCTTACCATTGATGTCAGCTTTATAAAAGTTGCGATAATCATGGCATCCCAAACCGTTTGTATTCCATTTTATGCCGTCGCGTTCCAAATATTCGGAGATGCCTGTAGTAACTCCGTACTCGTTCATGGAAGCGTTAATACCATTATAATAGTATTGTTCGGCACTTTGCGGAAGAGCTACGTTGATACCCCATTCTTCCTTGCGTAGTTGGATTTCCGACAACATGAAGTTTACTTCTGCCCATGTCAGCAGTTTTATAGTCGCGTCTTGCTTGATAAAGTCGCGTGGAACTAGCGCATAAGTATAGCCTTCGATGCTTACAGAGGCGGTGGAATAAAGGCTTTGCAGATCGTTGTTGTGTTCATCCTTACCAGTAAGCCACCCGCTTGGTGTTTGTTTCATTTCAAAACGAGGAAGGTATGGAATACGATAAGATACTTGTACGAACCGTTTCTCTTTTGTCGACCACAAAGAATCTCTTACTACCGCACGATAATCTTTCTCCGACTCGTATTTGGCTCCTACGGTATTATTATTGCGTGATTGTTGTGCATATTTGCTTAAACGTGGATCTTGGAATGAACGCATATAACAGAAGAAATATTCATTCATGGCAGGGTAAGTCAAACCACCAAGTTCTGTTTCCAGTTTTGTTCCCAGGTCGAATTCTTTCAATATACGTTCATAATATAGAGACACATCGGCATTAGGGTCCGTTCCGTAACGTCCTGCTGCATTGTCATCATTGGATGTAAACAGATAATTACGGTTGGTCGGGTTCAATGCTTTTTCAATCTGTTCGCGTGCTAATGTGGTAGCTTCGGGATTTTTTTTCATATTCATCATGCGGATAGCTATATCCAGACGTAATGAGTTGGCAAACTTGCGCCATTTTTCGATATCACTTTCACCGCCTGTTCCGGGGTAAAAAGGATCTTTCAGCATTTTTTCTCCTTCGGGGTCGAATATGTCTACTGCTGTGTCCAGCCAACGGAGAATTTGCATATTTACTTCCGCTTCACTGTTGTAGTAATATACGTTTCCATAGGTCTCCTTGCAGGCTGCATCCATTGGTACTGGTCCCCAGGTGGTGGTCAGTACGGAGTAGAGATATGCTTTCCACGTAGTCAATATCGCCCAGTAGTTTCCATTGGAATCGCGGTCGTACTTTTCTTCCATGATGGCTATGTCGCCCAGCACTTTCTTATAGAAATTATAAAATTTGTCACCGATATTGTCCATGCTTTTGGGGGCGGTCCATGAAACTACGTAGCGTGCCATATAGCCATAATGGTTGTAGTTCATTTCAGACAATACATTCAGTGATTTGTAGATGCTACCCGGAAAGATTTTTTGGATATCTATATCATCCAGATAAAGCTTGTCGGGATTTCGATTGGTTGTGTCGAAACTATCCACGCAAGATGTAACTAGCCCCAACAGAGCTACGTG
>USSR01000096.1 GCA_900557355.1 uncultured Bacteroides sp. | reverse complement strand
TTTAAGGAGCTAGTCTTTCCTGTATCCAGTTGCCATCTTTCTGAAGTATATATTGGATGCGGTCGTGCAGACGGCTTTCCCGCCCTTGCCAAAACTCGAAGCGGGTAGGGGTTACAGCAAGACCACCCCAATTATCGGGACGTTTAATATCGCGGCCTGCCAGCTTGAAGACTTCTTTCACGAAGGCTCGCATAATCTCCATACGGCTGCTTATCACCTGGCTTTGCGGAGATATTCTTGCACCTATCTTGCTTTTATATGGCCTGGTGGCAAAGTAAGTATCCGAAACTTTATCGGGGCATTTTTCGGCTTTGCCTTCAATGTGTACCTGTCTTTCCAATTTGTGCCATACGAAAGAAAGGGAAATATATGGATTGCCTGCTAATTGTTTTCCCTTTCGGCTTTCGTAATTAGTGAAGAATATAAATTGGTTGTTTTCTACCCCTTTCAACAAAACGGTGCGCGTGGAGGGGAACCCTTCTGCTGAAACTGTTGCTACTATCATAGCGGTAGGTTCATCTTCTTTGTGAATGATAGCATCATCTAGCCATTCCACGAATTGCTCAAAAGGATTGTCGTGGATAGTGCATTGTGTCAGCTTGCTTTTGCTGTATTCTCTTCTGATTTCAGATATTGGGGTTTCCATATTTTCTATTTTGTTATTGTATTTTGATAATAAAGAGTGATCTCCTCTTATTTTTGTATCGGATAAATCGGATTGCCTGATTCGTCTACTTCGGTCCAGTCTTTAATGCTGACATTGGGGAACGATACGGAATTTCCGTCTATAATGGCGCTGAAGACATAAGAAAATCCACCGGCCAGTTTACCCGGGATAGGGATACTTCCGGTATAGGTACGTGGTGTGGTTTCTCCATCTGCGAGAATTTTTAGTGTCATTGACATTGGGGTGGTTGCACGGGTTGGTAAGACAATGGCCTGTGCGAGAAATCCATTCTTGCCCATATTAAGCGGAGTTGTGTCATAAGTGTCGGTTGCTTCGATAATACCGGTTTCTATATCAAGGCTGGCGCCAGGAGTAGGCGGAAGAATAGTTGCCGATACTAAACTGTCAAGCTGTAAGCCTTCACCTGCTGACAGGTCAACTACGACCTGAGTAGCTATATGCTGAAAAACAATGGGCATGTGAATTTGTGAAGCTGTGATATCTTGGTCCAGATTTTCCCACCATAAATAATCTACGCCATTCTTTAGCGGAGCCGATATTCCATCGGTTAGACTCGGAGGATAAGTAGAAGAATTTTCTGAAAATGCATACATGTTATAAGAGCCGTTACTCAAATACATTTTGTATCCTTTCATCCCCGTTAATGTACCAGCTGAAACTGTTGAATATAGCCCTTCGGCAAACGGATCATTAAAATTCTTGTCTGTCGTTTCAAAAGCATATATTTGGCTTACTAATCCTTTGGGCATAGGAGACATGGATCTGGTTACCTTACGACTTTCAAGTGAAGCGGAAAATGTGATGAGTATATCTTCTTTTTGTGAGGTTTGTCCGTTACCGGGATCATTGGTTCCGGGGGATGATTCATAAATGATTATTTCATTTTTGGAACATCCTGCAAGTAATAATAAAGAGAATGCTAGAATAACAAATTTTTTCATTTCAGTTATATGGTTTAGGTTATTGTCCATACATAACAGTAGAATGATGGAATAGTTCTGGGATATATAGACATTTACAACTTCGGATATTGAATAAATCACTTTCAAAACCTCATCTTTTTCATTATCTTTGCGCCCGCATTTAATAGATAATTATAGAAGATGAAGAATAATATACGTAACTTTTGCATTATTGCCCACATCGATCATGGTAAGTCTACTTTAGCTGACCGTCTGCTTGAATATACCAACACCATACAGGTGACCGGAGGACAGATGCTGGATGATATGGATCTGGAAAAAGAGAGAGGTATCACCATTAAGAGCCATGCCATTCAGATGGAGTATACGTACAAGGGTGAAAAGTATATTCTGAATCTGATTGATACTCCGGGGCACGTAGACTTTTCGTATGAAGTTTCCCGTTCTATTGCCGCTTGTGAAGGTGCATTGCTGATTGTAGACGCTTCGCAGGGTGTACAGGCACAAACAATCTCCAATCTTTATATGGCAATCGAGCATGATCTGGAAATTATTCCGGTCATCAATAAGTGCGATATGGCGAGTGCCATGCCTGAAGAGGTAGAGGATGAAATCGTAGAGTTGCTTGGCTGCAAGCGCAGTGAGATAATCCGTGCTTCCGGTAAGACGGGTATGGGGGTAGAAGAAATTCTGGCTGCGGTTATCGAGCGTATTCCTCATCCCGAAGGTGATGAGGAAGCACCGTTGCAGGCTTTGATTTTTGACTCTGTATTCAATTCTTTCCGTGGTATCATTGCTTACTTCAAGATAGTAAACGGTGTGATCCGTAAGGGAGATAAGGTGAAATTCTTCAATACCGGTAAAGAATATGATGCTGATGAAATCGGTGTGCTCAAGATGGAAATGGTGGCACGTCAGGAACTGCGTACTGGTGACGTGGGATACATTATTTCCGGTATTAAAACCTCTAAAGAGGTAAAGGTGGGAGATACGATTACTCACATTGCCCGCCCATGTAAAGAAGCTATTGCAGGTTTTGAGGAAGTGAAGCCGATGGTTTTTGCCGGTGTATATCCTATTGAAGCGGAAGACTTTGAAGACTTGCGTTCCTCTTTGGAAAAACTGCAATTGAACGATGCATCACTGACTTTCCAGCCTGAATCCTCGTTGGCGTTGGGCTTCGGATTCCGTTGCGGATTCCTGGGACTGTTGCACATGGAGATTGTGCAGGAGCGACTTGACCGTGAATTTGACATGAATGTGATAACCACTGTGCCGAACGTTTCTTATAATATTTACGATAAACAAGGTCATATGACAGAGGTGCATAACCCTGGAAGTATGCCCGATCCTACTTTGATCGACCATATTGAGGAGCCTTATATCCGTGCTTCCGTTATCACAACCACAGATTATATCGGTCCTATCATGACCTTGTGTCTGGGTAAACGTGGTGAACTGGTGAAGCAGGAATATATTTCCGGTAATCGTGTGGAGATCTATTACGACATGCCTTTGGGAGAAATTGTGATTGACTTTTATGATAAACTGAAAAGTATTTCGAAAGGATATGCCTCTTTTGATTACCATGCCAGTGGTTTCCGTCCGTCCAAGTTGGTAAAACTGGACATCTTGCTGAATGGCGAGCCGGTGGATGCCCTTTCAACACTAACACATTTCGACAATGCGTATGATTTGGGACGCCGCATGTGCGAGAAGCTGAAAGACCTGATCCCGAGACAGCAGTTTGATATTGCTATCCAAGCGGCTATCGGAGCTAAAATCATTTCTCGTGAGACGATTAAAGCAGTACGCAAAGATGTTACGGCGAAATGTTATGGTGGTGACGTCAGTCGTAAGAGAAAGCTGTTGGAAAAGCAGAAGAGAGGAAAGAAACGTATGAAGCAGATTGGTAATGTGGAAGTGCCGCAGAAAGCGTTCCTTGCGGTGTTGAAATTAGATTAATATAAAAAATCATAAAAGCAGATTCATATTAGTCTGGGGATTGTTCTCTTTCTGTAGGACTGTCTTGGCAATCCCCTTTGTTTTGAAAATTCTAACTAATAATAAATGAGAAAAGTTCTATCGTTTTCGGCCTTCTTGGTGGTAGGTCTCTTTATAGCGCAATATCTGCCTGCATGGTCAGGAAGTGATTATGGTACAGTGAAAACTGTATCTAATGTGTTGTTGTATATTTGTCTGGGGTTCATTATGATTAATGTGGGACGTGAATTCGAAGTGGACAAGTCCCGATGGCAAACATACGCAAAAGATTATTTTGTCGCAATGGCTACAGCAGCCATGCCTTGGTTCCTGATTGCTATTTATTATATTTTCGTTTTACTTCCGCCGGAATACTGGAATAGTTGGGAGGCATGGAAAGAAAACTTGTTGCTGAGCCGTTTTGCGGCTCCTACTTCCGCAGGTATATTATTTACTATGTTGGCGGCTATCGGACTAAAGTCCAGTTGGATCTACAAGAAGATTCAGGTGCTGGCTATCTTTGATGATCTGGATACCATCCTTTTAATGATTCCTTTGCAAATAATGATGATCGGACCGCGCTGGCAGTTGTTGGTTATTATCCTTATCGTCTTTCTGTTGCTTTCTTTCGGTTGGAAGAAACTGAGTAAATATAATATGAGGCAGGATTGGAAAGCCATTCTGTTTTATTCCGTTCTGGTGTTTGCTGCCACTCAATCGCTTTATCTTATTACGAAGAACTTATATGGCGAAGATGCCAGCATTCATATCGAGGTGTTGCTTCCGGCATTCGTCCTGGGTATGGTCATGAAGCATAAGGATATTGATACGGCTTGGGAACGTAAAGCTTCGACAGGAATTTCATTTATCTTTATGTTCCTGGTAGGTATGAGTATGCCTCCGCTTCAGGGAATCAGTCTCTCTGGTGATATGGGGCTAGCCTCTATAACAGGTTCACAGGAAATGATGCCTTGGGCACTGATTATTGTACATGTGGTTATTGTATCGTTACTTTCCAATGTCGGTAAGTTGTTTCCGGTATTCTTCTATCGCGACCGTAAATTGAGCGAACGTCTGGCACTTTCCATAGGTATGTTTACGCGTGGTGAGGTAGGGGCAGGAGTTATTTTTATTGCGTTGGGTTACAATCTGGGGGGGCCGGCATTAGTAATTTCTGTACTTACTATTGTGTTAAATTTAATATTAACAGGTATATTTGTGCTTTGGGTTAAAAAACTGGCATTAATGAGCTATCAGGAATAGCTCATTAATAGCACATTCCTTTGAAAATGTAATACTTAAATCGAACATATGATTATTCTACGTACTGTGAAAAACTTTTCGGCGCTGAATGTAGTGGCGAGTATTTTATTATTCCTGACGGCTATTTTGGCAGCTATTGTTGCCAATTCTTCATTAGCTCCTGTGTATCAGAGTTTCCTGTCGCAAGAGTTGCATTTGCGTATAGGCGATTTTAACCTGCTTTCGCATGGCGGTCATAATCTTACGATGATTGAGTTTATCAATGATTGCTTGATGACGATTTTCTTTCTGGCTGTAGGATTAGAGATAAAACGTGAATTACTGGTTGGCGAATTGTCTTCTTTTCGAAAGGCTATTCTACCATTTATTGCAGCATGCGGGGGAATGATACTTCCGGTTGTAGCTTATTTTCTTCTAGTAACTCCTGATACTCCTGAAACACAAGGTATGGCTATTCCTATGGCTACGGATATTGCTTTTTCCTTAGGAGTGCTTAGTTTGTTGGGTAAGCGCGTACCATTGAGCTTGAAGATTTTCCTGACTGCCTTTGCTGTAGTAGATGATATTGGTGGTATTCTGGTGATTGCCATTTTTTATAGTTCTGAAGTTGCTTACGGTTATTTGATTGTGGCTGCCATCCTTTATATCTTTTTGTATTATATGGGCAAGTTTGGTATGACGCAGAAGATATTCTTTCTTTTCTTTGGCATTATTATCTGGTATTTATTCCTGCAATCCGGTATTCACAGTACAATATCCGGTGTGATACTTGCATTTGTTATACCTGCCCGTCCGCGATTGGATGCAGGTAAATATATCCGGCGTATCCGGGCTATTGTCAGTTCTTTCCCGATCGTGCAGTCTGATAATATAGTATTGACGAATGAGCAGATTGCTACATTGAAGCAAGTGGAGCGAGCTTCGGATCGCGTGATAAGCCCTTTACAATCTTTGGAGGATAATCTGCATGGGGTTGTGAATTTTGTTATTCTTCCTTTATTTGCCTTTGCTAATGCGGGAGTGGTTCTTGGCGGTAGTGGAGAAGTTATAGGGAATGTGAGTCTTGCTGTTGGCATGGGGCTTCTTATTGGTAAGTTTCTGGGGATTTACCTTTTCACCTGGCTGACTATCAAAAGTGGACTTACCCGAATGCCTGAAGGCATGAACTGGAAGAATATTGCAGGAGTTTCGCTGCTGGGTGGCATTGGGTTTACAGTGTCATTGTTTATAGCTAATCTTTCTTTTTCCGGTGCTTATCCGGAATTGCTGAATCAGGCTAAATTCGGTGTATTGTGTGGTACTATTATTGCCGGAATACTCGGATATGTGGTGCTGAATCAGGTATTGCCGAAGAAAAAGAAAGTATAAATAAGAGTATGACATTGACTATCTACTAATAATATTAGTTAAACTACTTCTTGTATTAGTTGAATAACTAAATAAATTAGTTGTTTGTTTAAAACTAATTCATATCTTTGTGCCGTTCACCCAAGTAAACTTGAAAAGATTATGAAACGATTAACTGCCAAAGAAGAAGAGATCATGCAAATGTTCTGGGAACATGGTCCGATGTTTGTTCGTGAATTGTTGGCCTTTTATGAAGAGCCTAAACCACATTATAATACCGTATCAACCTTGGTGAGAGGGCTAGAGGACAAAGGATTTGTGAAATACAGGGCTTATGGTAATACGTATCAGTATTATGCGGCTGTTTCCGACAAAGAATATAAGCGTTCTGCACTGAATGATGTGGTGGCTCAATACTATAATAACTCTTATACCAATGTCGTATCTACATTTATTGAAGAAGAAGGTATGTCGGTAGACGAGTTAAAAGCGTTGATCGCGGAAATAGAAAGTAAAAAGTCGAGCAGATAAAATAGAATCATACCCAGTAAATAAAAATATCATGGGAACTATCTTGTTTTATATATTTGAGACTACCTTATGTCTGACAATCCTGTACTTTCTGTTCAGATTATTTTTCAGGAAAGATACACTGTTTCGTACGAACCGTTTTTTGCTGTTGATGGGAACAGTGGTATGCACATCACTCCCGTTGTTGCAAATAGATGTTCCTCAATATACAACTTTGCAGTTGCCGATAACTGCCGTAAGACATTTATTGACTGAAAAAGATGTGAATATTGAAAGAAAGGGAAGCGTTGATGAAAAACATTTGTTCGGAGAAACGAACCTTTTTGTGGCAGGGAAAGGAGATGATACAGAAGAAAATCATGCAAATGTGATTCATACTATCCCTGTGACTCTACTGTTAGGTGGTTGCTATTTTATTGGAGCTTTGGTTGTATTTACCTTTCTTTTGTTTTCTACTATCCGTATGCGTCGGCTCATTCATAGTTATCCCGCCTGTAATTATGGGAAATATAAATTGATTATCTGTCCTGAGAAGATCGTTTCTTTCAGTTGGGGGAATACGATTGTTTTGTCACAAGAAGATTATGAACGGAATCCCGGAGAAATATTGTTGCATGAACAAATGCACCTGCAACATAGGCATACATGGGATTTACTTTGGATGGAATGTATCATGATACTTCATTGGTTCAATCCTAACGCATGGCTCCTGATGCGTGAACTTCGTGAGGTGCACGAGTATGAAGCCGATAATGGCGTTATTAATAATGGCATCGATGCAACAGAATATCAACTTTTGTTAGTGAAAAAATCCGTGGGTACAAGGCTCTACTCTATGGCTTGCGGATTCAATCACAGCAAACTTAAAAATCGTATCACTATGATGTTAAAAAGAAGAACAAACAATTGGGCACGTTTGAAGCTATTGCTTTTTGTGCCTGTAGCTGCTGGGACGCTTTATGCTTTTGCGCGACCAGAAGTGAAGAAAACAATGGGACAGGCGATAAACACGTCTGTGAGTGTGAAACAAAATCCGGTTCAGGAGAGCGAATTGCAACAGTTGGAAGCATTCTTCGAGCGTAAGGCTGAAGATGCTGTGGGTGGAAAGAAGGAGTACCAGATTGAAAACCCGACGGAAACTTTTCATAGTTTTTTTGTGAACATGAATAATAAAATGATGCTGAATCAGGAGTTGATTAAGGAATATGATGTGGAAACTTTATCAGTCCGCCTCAAGGATCTCTTGAGGAAAGAGTATCGAAAAGTTGCGAATACGGACAAAAAACTGATTTCCGGATTATTTGTAAGATATGACCGTGGCTCATCATCCACTGCTATCACTTCTTATCTGCGTACCATAAAAGAGGCTTATCTACAAGTTCGTGGAGAAATTTCCAAAGAATTGGGCGGAGTTTCCGAGGCTCGTTTGGATAGTTTGCTTCCTATATTCGTTTCTTTTGGAGAACCTAAGGTTTACAGTTCTAAATATAAGACGGCTTCGGATGTATTTTTACCTATAGAAGTGTCTTTGTATCCGAGAGGAGGTACAAGCTCGGTGATAAAGAATCCTTCTCTTCAGGAATTGGAATTAAAGCTAAAAGACTACAAAACGATTGCCAATAGCGATGGATTATCAGTGGGACTGAAGTTTGATAAAGATGTTACTATGGGAATAGTCCAAGATGTGAAAGAAGTTATTCGGAAAACTTTATCCGATAAATAATGCTTTACTAAATTAAGATATACCCCAGCTATTAATTTGCAGCCAGTTTGTTCATGAATCAACAAGCCGGCTGTAAGTTAATAGATGTATGATTACTTTTACTTGATTTTAATTTCGCAATTGTCAAGGCTTTCAATAATCGCCAAGGATTCCACATGTATGCCTTGCCCGCGAAGTTCGTCTCCTCCATGTTGAAAAGCCTTTTCTATAATGAAGCCCATACCTACCAGTTCGGCACCAGCCTGTTTCACAAGTTCCATAATGCCTTTGGCTGCATTTCCATTAGCCAAGAAATCGTCTATAAAGAGTACCCGGTCACCCGGACGAAGAAAATCTTCACTGACACATACATCATACGAGCGTTGTTTGGTGAAAGAATAAACAGAGGTCACCAACATATTTTCCATGGTACTGGGCTTTTTCTTTTTGGCAAAAACTACGGGTAGTTCCAATAGATAACCTACCATGATAGCAGGAGCAATGCCACTGGCCTCTACTGTGATAATTTTGTTGATTGAGGTAGAAGCAAAACGTCTGACAAATTCCACACCGATAGATTTCATCAAAATAGGATCCATTTGGTGGTTGATGAAATTGTCTACTTTCAGTATACCTCCCGGGTAGCATTTTCCATCCTTCAGGATACGGTCTTTCAGTATTTTCATGTTTTATATATCTTATTTTAAATGCCTATTTCATTGGTTCGGTTTCCTCTTCCTCTGATTCTTCTTCCTGAGGCAACAGCCTTGCTGATATCCGTTTTTTAGGAGTAAGACTCATGCTACGCAGAAGTTCAGCTTGTCTTACCATCCTACCGTTGCCATCAGAGAGCTGGTTGTATGCCTTGTCATAATCTCTCTGCATCCCGTTCAGACTGTCACCGATACGCAGGAAAGTATCTGTAAATCCGGCAATCTTTTCGTAAAGCAACGTTCCTCGTTTGATAATATCTTGCACGTTCTTTACTTGATTTTCCCGTTTCCAGAGGTCGAGAGAGAGGCGGAGTGCGCTGATCAGGTTGGTCGGGCTCATTAATACCACCTTCTTTTTGTAAGCATACTCCCATAAATTAGTATCCGCTTTAATGGCTGTCAGGTAGGCTGCTTCAGTAGGAATAAACATCATAACAAAGTCCGGCGCTTTAGTGTCATAATGTGAATAATCCTTCTGACTGAGTTCATCGACGTGAGCCCGTACCGATTGCAGATGTGCTTTTAGCCAGCGTGCCTCTTCATCTTTATTGTCGGCTGAATTATAGGCAGCATAGGCAGTTAGCGACACTTTAGAGTCGATAATCATTTCCCGATCATCCGGATACCTAACGATGATATCCGGCTGCATTTTCTGACCACTTTCTTCATTAGTCAGCATTTCACCTTGCTCGTTTTTTAGGAATTCCTGACGGAAGTAGTGTTCACCTTCTATCAGTCCGGAGGCCTGCAACAGGCGTTCCAGTATCATTTCTCCCCAATTACCCTGTATCTTGGAGTCGCCTTTCAAGGCACGGGTCAGGTTGTTGGCATCTTCACTGATACGATTGTTTAATTCTACCAGATCCTTGATGCGTTCTTCCAAAGAAAAACGTTGTTTCGACTCTTTGTCATACACTTGTTCCACCTTTTCCCGGAAGTCTTTCAGGTTTTCTCCCAAGGGACGGAGCAAATTGCTGAGGTGTTCTGAATTTAGCTTAGTAAAATCCTCTGCCTTACTCTTGAAAATCCGATTGGAGAGATTTTCGAACTCTGTGCTCATACGTTTGTGTAAGGCTTCCGCTTCTTCTACTTGCAATTTCAGGCGCTCTTCCCATTGTTTCTGTTGTTCTGCCAATCTCAGATTGAAAGATTTTTCCTGCTCTGCCAGCCGTTCGGTTGTTATGGCTTTTTCACGTGAAATCCGTTCTTCTACCGTACGATTCAGTAACTCCTCGCGTTCGCGGGTGGCTTGCAGTTGTGCGGATAGGGCAGCACTTTTTCGTCCGGCTATTAAGTAACCTATACCGGCACCTACGATGAGTCCGATAATCAGGAAAACAATATCCATGCCTATTCAGTCAGTATTTCGTTGCCATTCTCAGTAATCAAAATCATGCTTTCCCACTGTGCTGAGGGGAGCCCGTCGTCAGTGCAGACTGTCCATCCATCGGCTTCATCAATGAAGACTTCATAAGTTCCCATATTTATCATCGGTTCGATGGTGAAAGTCATTCCCGGAACGATAAGCATTCCCGTACCGCGCTTGCCAAAGTGTTCTACGTCCGGTTCTTCATGGAACTTAATTCCTACACCGTGCCCGCACAAATCGCGTACTACACTATATCCATTTTTCTCGGCATGTTCCTGAATGGCTGCGCCTACATCTCCGAGACGTGCCCAGGGTTGTGCTGTTTGTACGCCTATGTCACGACATTCCTTTGCTACTTGTACCAGACGTTGCAGTTCCGGTTTCACTTCTCCAATCATGTACATGCGTGAAGCGTCCGAGAAATATCCTTTATAAATAGTCGAAACATCCACGTTCACAATATCTCCGTTACGCAGAAACTCTTTGGTACTCGGTATACCATGGCATACGACATCATTGATGCTTGTACATACACTTTTAGGGAAACCTTCGTACATGAAAGGGGCCGGAACGGCATCATGATCTGTTGTAAATTCATATACTATATGATCTATCTCTGCTGTCGACATCCCTTCACGAATATTTGCCGAGATATAATCCAGCAATGCAGTATTGATTTTTGCACTTTCGCGAATACCTGCCAATTGCTCCTCAGTACGCAATAAATGGCGTGACGGTAATTTGTAGCCTTCCTTTTTATAGTGCTGAATTTTCTCTTCTACTTCGTCGGAATAATTTTTAGGAGCAAACCGGACTCCTTTTATGAACTTTTTCATTGTCTTCTTCTATTAATAGTTGCTACAAAAGTACACAATAATATAGTGTATTTGTACTTGTAGGCACAGAAAATCGTTCCTTTCTTTGTCACAATACCTATTTATAGGGTTCTCACTGTGCTGATCTCACTTCTCGAATTATCGATTCGCTTTACCTGAATTTGGGTTTTGATCCGTTCGCGCAGCCCTTCTACATGACTGATGATGCCTACTTTCTTGCCACCCATTTGGTGTAGCTTTTCCAAAGTATCCATCACTGTATTCAGATAATCGCTGCTCAGTGTTCCAAATCCTTCATCGATAAACAGTGTATCTACTGACAGGCTGTGGCGGCTGAGGGCAGAGAGTCCTAAGGCGAGTGATAAAGATACCAGAAAGCTCTCTCCACCGGACAGGGTGCAAGCTGGACGTGGCGCGCCTCCCTGATAAAAATCGCGCAGCAAAATAGTGAGTGAACCAGCCTGGCATTCCAATTCGTAGCGCTTGGTGAGGTGTTTCAGGTAGAAATTTGCTCCATTGAGCAGCTCTTTCAGTACAAAACTTTGTGCGATGTTTCGGAAATTCTTTCCTTTCTCGTCACCAAAGTGATGGCAAAGACGGTCCCATTTTAAGTACACTTCCCGCAATTCGTCCGCACGTTTCTTCTCGTCCTTTATCCGGGCGATGTTCTTAGTGTTCTCTTCCAATTGGATTTTCAGCCGTATGAGGGCCTGATTGCTTACTGCTATTTTCTCATCTAAAGCTATGATAAGGCTGTCCAGACTTTCAAGGTTTTCTTCCTCTTTCATTTCCGGTTTCTTGCTTTGGTGTTCTTCCAGTTGTCCGGTTGTTAGCTTGAAAGCACTTTGTGCGGCTACTTCTTCATCTTTAAGCCTTTGTTGACTGGTACGCAAGTTCTCTATTTGCTCGCTAGAGTAGGAGGAAAGAGCAATGAGGCGTGCTTCGTTCATATCCGGATGTATAGTATAGAATGCTGTAAGGTTGGCTTGCAACTCGTCGATGTTCTTTCGGACAGATGAAATGTTTTGTTTCAATCCGCTGACTTCAGAGTTCAGAGTATTCCATGCCATTCCCAGATTTTTGATTTCCATCCTTTCCTCTATTGGCAGGTTTTTCCATTCGGGAAATGCTGTACAGATCAGATTCTGCGTTGCTGATACACTGTCCAGTTCTTTCTCTATGAGGGAAATGGTTGTTTTTAATTCCGATTGCCTGTTCTGTGCCAGTTTATAATGTACTGCAGACTTTTGTAAGCGTTCGATAAATGAGGTAGGAGCACTACTCCATTC
This sequence comes from uncultured Bacteroides sp., assembly GCA_900557355.1. GTDB lineage: Bacteria > Bacteroidota > Bacteroidia > Bacteroidales > Bacteroidaceae > Bacteroides. Next base: position 1,922 of record USSR01000096.1, on the reverse strand, counting down.
TGTTTGCCATCCTTCCCAAAGAATAAGTGGGCTGACACGTTCCAGTGTGGTGCGAATGATATCCTTCTCACTTTCGGTTAGCGAATGCTTATTAGTGATATCGTTTTTTAGTTTCATCAGATTCTTGTCAGCAGTATCGAAAGCATTTCGGGCGGCCTCCACTACTTTCTGAAGTTCATCTTTTAAGTACTGCAATCGGGAAATATTGTTGGAGAGAATTTGTACTTCGTTCAATCTGGCATTGATGTCTTTAAGGTGCTGTTCATTTTCTTGAATTTGTCTTTCCAGGATATCTCTGGTATCATTTGAGATTATTAGAATATTACACTGACGGCATGTTTCTTCAGCTTCAGTTTGAATAAATTCATATCCTTTCCGGGCCTTATCTGTAGCCAGACGACTCCCTGCTATCATATCCTCATAAGTTCTGGTCTCCGTCCGGTTGCTATTCAAAGTTTGTTCTGCTTCCTTGTACTCTTTCTCTTTTGTCTCCAGCGATTGCCGGATAGGTGTAAGTACAGACTGAAAATCTTCATCCTTGCTGAGTGATTCTATCTTTTGACCACATACCGGACACATATCTCCTACAGAAAGACGGGCACGGGCTTCTTGTGCCCACTCTTCCACAGCTTCTTTTTGTTTGTCGTAGAGTATTTTGATCTCATCGTAGGCTTTCTTTTTAGTGTCGAATCTGTTTCCCAGTTCTTCGTGTTGTTTTTTTCTGGCTTGCAGTTTTAGTTCCAAAGATCTCAGGCTTTCTTCGGCTATATTTAAGGCTGCTTTTTTCTCTCCTAATAGTATCAGGGCATTTTGGGCTTTTAGCAACTTTTCCTTAGTCGTTTCCAATGCATGCTTCTTTTCCTGTAGGACATTTCGATTCATGGATTCAAGCTGGGCATTCAATAAGTTTATCTCTTGCTGCTTAATCTGATTTTCTTCATTTTTCCGGTTGAAGTCATTTTTCTTATTCGTGCGTTCTTGCTCCCGGATAGGCTGCTGCCGGGACAATTCTGCTATTTGTTTTTTGTAGGCAGCGATGCGTGAATGAGCAGAAAGCACAGCATTCAGGTCTGTAACGATGGACTGACTTTGCTCGAACATAGGTAGGAGCGGGGCGTGAGCTTGCAAATATTCTTCGGCAAGTATTAGTTTTGCTTGCAATTCTTTCAGATTTTCCTTCAGCCAGGAACAACCACTACTGAGGTAGATGAAACTCTTTTTCAACTTTTCAGTTTGCTCTCTGTCTTTTTTCTGTTGCTGTTGTTGCTGTTTGAGAGAAAATAACCAGTTACGGGCATCTGCAGTATTATTCCAGTCTTTTATCAATAGTTCTTTTTGCAGGAAGTCATCCGATTGCAATTGTTCCTTTTTCGTTTCCCAGTTCTTTTGTTGGTTTTCTTGAGTGAGGATAAGCTCAGCAAACCGCTTCAGCCAGTCACGTTTCAGGACTGCTATATTCTTTTGTATGGTATTTCCATTGATTTCAGCATTTAGCGTAGTTGTAGTTTCGGAAATTTCATTTATCTCTTCATCAGTCAGCACATGGATACCTTCCAGTTTTTGGTTCTGATTCTCATATTCTATGCGTTTCTCTTTGGTGATGGCGTAAATCTTTGCACCTATTTCAGAATAGATTCCGGTACCTGTCAGTTTCTCCAGGATATCCGATTTTTCACTTTCCTTACTCTGAAGAAATTTGGTAAAATCTCCTTGTGCCAGGAGAGTAGTACGGCAGAATTGCTCAAAACTTAACCCTACGGCTGCTTGTATTTCGGATTTTATCTCATTTTTCTTAGTGATTTGGAGATTCGTTTTCCGGTTCTCTAATGTCCACTTTGCATCTTGAATGGCACCCGATGCTTTTCGGTGTGCACGGGCTACGTACCACTTGGCAATATAAGGTATCTCGTTTGAACCGGTGA
>USSR01000095.1 GCA_900557355.1 uncultured Bacteroides sp. | reverse complement strand
ACCTGTGCCAATCTGCAGCGTAGCGGTAATACCGTCTGCGTAAGTGGCGGCGGGTAGGGGAATATCCAGCACCAGCGGGTCGGTGTTCACGGTGGTGAACGACACTGTCACTTCGTTTGCTGTGCTCGACAAAGTTCTCAGCGAGGCATTACCCGAATTATCTATCGTCAGTTCAGCCGAACCGGCGATGCCTGTGGCAGCCAGCGCCAGTGAGCCGGATACTCCAGTTTCCAATCCGGTCAGCTTGATACGCATCATTCCACTCAGCAGCTGAACGAAGTCCACGCTCGTTTTGCCGGAGTTCAGCTTGCCGAACATCGGCGCGTTGCTATTAGGATAGGTGTACGTCGCAGGGAAGGTTAGGGTCATTGTACCGGAAGCGTATTTATCAGCCGGATAAACTGCATACTGCAAATTAGATACCGCACCCGTCACCATGCCGGCAAAGGTTCCTGTCGTGCCGGTTCCGCTTTTCAGGGTAAACGTTCCCTTGCTGGAGTAAACTTTGTCCACTGAAGTAGTGCCGCCAAAAGCATAAAAGGCATCACCGGTTGTCCAGTTCACATGGTAGTTGCCGTCTACGGACGTTCGTGTGTTTGCCCCCATCGTTGCAGTCAGTGTAAGGCCGTCGGCAGACGTTCCGCTCTCCATCATTTCCTCGTTGGAGCAAGCTGTTATCAGGGCCGCCGCGCACAGCAGGGCACTGATGTTAAATAAATTTCTCATGATTAATTTCTTTTTAATAGTTTGTAATTACTAAAGAGGATTATTCCCAATAGCCATCCTCATGCCCCCACCCTGGCAATGTCGTATCGGCATTGTCACCGCCGCTACCTGCAAAGCCATACTCCACTGCCACCGTCAATACTTCGACTGCCGGTGATTCGTACTTTTCTCGTTTTTGATTATCCATGTTGTGAATAAAATTGTTTTGTGGTCCTCCTCAGTTCCATGCAGGGCCCATTACAAACACGAAGCGCAGAACTGATCGTTTCACTTCGCTATCTGAAGGCCCTGAGAAAACCCTAACACTACGAAATGACATATCAGCCCCACGCTATAGCGCGGAAGCCGTCTAAATGCCATTCTTGTAGTGTTCGAAAAATTTCTCAGGTTTTTCAGATAACAAGAATGAAGCAAGACGCTTCTAATAAATTTTAATAACTATTATGGTAGGCACTCCTACACGCTGTCAAAGGTAGAAGTTGTTTTTGAAAGAAGCAAGCGAAAAGTGAAAAAAGATGAAGAGCCTCTCTCTCCAGAGAGTGTGTCTCCCCCCGGCGTCCAGGAGGGAACGAGCGTTCCCACGAAAAGAAACGATAGTTCCCATTAAGGGAAACAAGCGTTTCCATAAGGAGAAACGACAGTTCCCATTAAAGGAAACGCTCGTTCCCAAGTGCAGGAAACTCCAGTTTCCAAGTGCAGGAACGCAAGTTCCCCAGCACCAGATAGCAGCAAAACACTGTATTCCAATAAGATGTTAGTTTATATTATAAAGAGAAAGAAGCAGTCCTAATGCCGGTGCAAGCAAACCAATTGCCTACACCTGCCTACACCGTTACCTACACCACATAACATACTATGAATAAAATCCTTACCCCCTTAAGTGTAGGTAGTGTAGGTAAAACTGGCAAAAACTCATTGTTGTATCTCAACTTTCTGTTTAAGACAGAGACTGCATATCATTCAAGCGTTTATAATATCCGTCTTTTTCCAGCAGTTCTTCATGCTTACCTCTTTCCACGATTTCTCCTTCATAGAGCACACAAATTTCATCTGCATTCTTAATTGTAGAAAGACGGTGGGCAATAGCAATTGTGGTACGCGTTTTCATCAGACGTTCCAAAGCCTCCTGCACCAGACGTTCAGATTCTGTATCAAGAGCAGAAGTAGCTTCATCAAGAATAAGGATAGGCGGATTCTTCAAGATGGCACGGGCTATGCTGACACGTTGGCGTTGTCCTCCGGAAAGTTTGCCACCACGGTCACCGATACTTGTATCGTACCCGTGTTCTGTTTCCATGATGAAGTCGTGAGCATTTGCAATCTTCGCTGCCTCAACAACCTGCTCCATGGTAGCATTTTCTACACCGAAAGCGATATTATTGAAGAATGTATCATTAAACAGGATAGCCTCCTGATTTACATTCCCTATCAAACCACGCAAATCATGAATTCGGAAATCTTTAATATTAACGCCATCAATCCTGATTTCACCGAAGTGTATATCGTGATAACGTGGCAACAAATCAACTAAGGTAGACTTACCTGAACCAGACTGACCTACCAATGCAATGGTCTGTCCCTTAGGCACAACCAGATTTATATGTTTCAGAACTTCCCTCTTTCCATCATAGCTGAAAGAAACATCTTTAAACTCAATCTCATGATTCATTCCATGCAAAGGCTTCGGGTTTGCAGGTTCTTTAATAGGATTCTCTGCTTTCAGAATCTTATCCACACGCTCCATAGAAGCCAAACCTTTCGGGATGTTATCGCCTGCTTTCGCAAATTCTTTCAACGGGTTGATGATACTATAAAGGATAACCATGTAGAAGATGAATGTAGGAGCTTCCAGCGAAGAGTGATCATTACCCAAAATTAATATACCACCAAACCACAGTACCAATACGATAAGAAGTGTTCCCAAGAACTCACTCATCGGGTGAGCCAAAGCCTGACGGATAGCTACCCTATTAGTCGCATCACGCAACTCATTACTGCACTTGGTAAAACGGTCCACCATCTTATCCTCAGCAATAAAGGCTTTGATGATTCGTAAACCTCCCAGAGTCTCTTCCAGTTGCGACATTGTATCACTCCATTTGCCCTGAGCTTCCAAAGACTGACGTTTCAGTTTTTTGCCGACTTTCCCCATCAACCAACCCATTCCGGGAAGCACCACTACAGTAAACAAGGTCAGCTGCCAACTGGTGATAATAAGTGTCGAGAAATAAAGTAGAATCAGAATAGGATTCTTCAGCAACAGGTCCAGCGAACTGGTAATAGAGTTTTCAATCTCACCCACGTCACCACTCATACGGGCAATGATATCTCCTTTCCGCTCCTGCGAGAAAAAGCCAAGCGGCAAATGCATTACTTTGGAATAAACCATGATACGGATATCGCGAACAACTCCTGTACGCAAAGGAATCATGATGGCGGAAGAACCGAAGTAACAAGAGGTTTTCAGCATAGTCATAAAGGCCAAGAAAAGCCCCATGAACAGAAGCGTCATTGTTGGTCCGTGCGTTTCAATCAATCGGGTGACAAAGTAATAGAAGTTATTAATCGCCACATCTTTCAAGCTGTCACTTCCCCACTCCATATAGTGGTAAACCTGTGAACCATCACCCGTCTTAAACAGGATATTCAGAATTGGAATCAATAACGTAAATGAAAAAACGTTGAAAACAGCCGATAAAACATTGAGCAGGACTGCCCATCCTATATACTTTTTATAAGGCGACACAAAACGTCGCATCAGTTGCAGAAATTCCCTCATTGCTTGGTATTAATGAATTAGGGGCACAAAGATACAAGAAATAGATTTAAGAAGAAGAAGATAAAATTAATATTAACGAGATTTATCTATGCAACCCTCAATTAATGGACACTGTGAGTCATTTATATGAATTACAGAATGATTTCGAAAAAATATATTGTACCTTTGCGCCCAGATATCAATATACGCTTTATTATGACAAAGATTGATAAGTCCATACTGACATTTGGAGTTACTATTTTTCTTAAATTCATATTATTCGACATTCTGTGGTGTATTCCCACAACGTTTGCCTCTCTTTCTACAGTTGAATGTTATACAACCAAACTGATAGCCACGTTTATATTACTTATCCCCTATGCCTTTTTCCGAATGTGGAAAACGGAAACTTTCATCATGCTTTTACTAGACTTTCTGTTGATAGCTAACCTTATGTATTTCAGGACCTACTATACAGCTATACCATTGAACAGTTATGGACTATCAGGAAACTTAGCCGATTTCACAGGTAGCGTGATTGACTCTCTCCGGTGGTATGATTCACTTTTCCCATTATCCACCCTTATAGCAGCTATAATTCACCTACGCACCAAAACATCACATCTGAAACGCCCGGTTCGGGCTCTTCCTTATGTAGGAATACTTGTAGTTATTATCTGTATTTTTGGAACAGTAACCCTTATGAAAGGCGGATTCTCAAAGGCTTACGGGAAGTATCGTGATAAAGCCTATTTATGTTCAAGCGGCCCTTCTATTTATACGATTTTCGGTAGTCTATGTTATGACTTGATAGGACCGCAACAACAGTTGACTCCCGAATTGGAAGCCAAAATACAAGAATGGTTAAGTGCAAAGCCGAAACATGAAGCCGCATTAATCAGCGATAGTACCAATCGTCGCACCAATTGTATCGTTATTTTAGCAGAATCATTAGAAAGCTGGGTGTTAGAAAAAGAAGTGGAGGGACAGGAGATCACCCCCTATATGAATAAACTATTGAAAGACTCTACCACTCTCTATGCTCCACACGTACTGACTCAGGTAAAAGGCGGACGTTCCATTGATGCACAGCTCATGCTTTGCACCGGATTACTGCCCATCAATAGCGGTACTTACAGCAGCCAATATCCCAATCATATTTATCCGTCATTACAGAAAGCCATGCGCGAAAAGAATCATTCACGCAACTACCTGTTAACCATTGATAAATTGTCAACCTGGAATCAAGGCCCCATAGCCCAAAGTTTCGGCATAGATACCATCATCGCTTATCATGACTTTAAATTGACTGAAGCTTTCGGCACACACAAACGCACCGGAGACGGTTCGTTCTTTGCACAATGCCAAGAAAAAATAGAAAAGGGGGAGATATGGAAAAAAGGAGAAAATGCATATATGCAACTCATTACTTATTCCGGCCATGCTCCATTCATATTACCGAAACAATTGAGAGAAGTTTCATTCTCTTCCGGCATTCCGGAAAAAATGGGTGACTATATGACGACTGCCCGTTATACAGATAAAGCAATCGGCAAATTCGTAGAATATCTGAAAACTCTTCCGCAATATAAAGAAACACTAATTGTAATAACGGGTGACCACGAAGGTCTGGCATATTATCGAACGGAATTATGCGAAAGCCCCGGCGGCAAAGATATTGTATCCGACAAACCTTTTACTCCTTTCATCGTTGTCAATTCTCCTGTAAGCATGCGCTATGATAAGGTCATGGGACAAATAGACATGTATCCCACCCTGCTGAACCTGCTCCAGCTTGACGATTACTACTGGACCGGACTTGGAGAAAGCATTCTCACCCCCAACAAGAAAGGTTTTGCCGTAGGTTCACAGATGAATGTGGAAGGAGAAGGCTATACACCGGAGGAGGTGGACTTAGCAAAAGAAGCTTATGATATATCGGATGAGATGATACGATTCAACTACTTCAAAAAATAAATATCTGTATTTAAATATCTTTTTTAAGCCATATTCATCAACTATACCCACAAATACCTTACCTTTGTACACGTGACTAATATATGATTTGGATTATTCATAAAGCAACTATGCAAATATCTTATTTCCAAACTTATAAATTCTGTCACCAACTAAGAACCATCGCATTAAGACAAGTATTTTCACATAAAAAATATGATTCGAAGCTTAAAACATTATTTCGAAAAGAAGAATGAGTTCTATACTGAAAATTTGGAACCCAGTTATACAAATTGGAACATCTTAAAATGTAAAGATCTATATCTGAGTAAAGTATCAGATATCCAAAGAGAACAATCATCTCAGTTACTTACTGAGAAAACAATTTTCCACGCTTACTGGCATGGCACCTTTGGCCTCAAGCAAGCTTTCTCAATTAAGAGTCTGTTGTGTACACAAAATATGGAAAGTATAGAAATATGGCTATGGTTAGACTCTGAAAATGGGTATGCACAAATAGAAAGTAATCCACACCTACAAGAACTAAAAGGCCATATAAAAATATTGTCCTGGAACGTTGAAAATGAAATTAGCAATACTCCCTTTTGCAAAATTAAGACATATATCAATGCACCCAAGAATCTTGCAGCCAAAGGTGACGATTTCCGGATTATCTCTCTCTACAAATATGGAGGTCTATATTTCGATCTTGATGTTATGTTTTTAAAAGACTTTACCCCTCTACTAAAAGGTCATGAGTTTGTCTATGCATGGGAATACCAATCATATGCCAACAGTGCCATTCTATATTTACGTAAGAATAGCTATATAACTAATTACTTAGCAAAGAAATTACAAAGAAGAAAGGCAGCAATGCCTTGGGTACTATTCGATTACAAAGATAAGAAATTAGAAAATTTGAGAAATTACCCTTGTACTTTCTTTGATCCTCTCTGGGGAGGATATTGTGATGGAATGCCTTTTAAAGAATTTGCTGACTTTTTCAAGGAATTCGGCGAAGGTTATGATAAAGACCCCAATATCAATAGTTATAGAAACTTCTTTCCGGGGGCATTCGCATATCATTGGCACAATAAGTGGGATGCTGAAGAGGTTGAGAACTCATATTTTGGCCTATTTAATCATGAATTTAACAATATATTGAGTAGCAATGAAGTTCAATCTATTCAAAAAAAATAAAGATCAATACACTCTCTATTCGCTACTAAACAGGAAATGGGCATATATTTCATATATACCTGAAGTATATTACCATAAAAAAGACAAAGTTTATATGCGTACTCATCAAAACAAGAGAGAGGCATTAATCATTGGAGAAATATTTTATTCTTTGGGTTATAATGTTAAAGTCGCACGCTGCAATGCCCCCAAAGAGTGTGACGACCGTCACTATGATATTATTTTTGGTTTAGATCCCAACTTTGTAACAATGAGTCAGAAAAATCCTCAAGCCCTAAAAATATATTATGCAACAGGCGCTTACTGGAAACACCAATACTCAATAGTAAAAAACAGAATCGATTCATTCAACAAAAAGCATGGAACACACTTGCCATACTCCCGTTCAGTAGATGCACACAATAGCTGTGAAATAGCAGATATTATTTTCCAGATAGGAAGTTCGTTTACCATCCAGACATACCCCCCGGAATTACAAAATAAAATCAAGATAATTAACCAATCCAGCAACTTTAGTCAGGAATGCAATTTGCAACATAAACTTCAAAGTGTTTCCATAAAAGACTTCCTATGGTTTGGCTCCAGCGGCAGTATATTAAAAGGATTAGATTTAGTTTTAGATTTTTTTATCAGCCATCCACAATACAACTTACACGTAATCGGCTCTCTTGACGAAGGGTTTATAGACATCTATCAAAAACAAATAGACGAGTGCCGGAACATCACATTATATGGTTTTCTTGACACCAATTCTGAGTTGTTCATGAACTTAGCCTATCTCTGTGCATTCAATATCTTTCCATCCGGCAGCGAAGGATGTCCCGGTTCCGTTATAACTATGATGCAAATGGGAGTTATTCCCATTACTTCTCGATGGGGAGCAATAGACAACATCAAGCATTATGGCTATCTGTTACCGGAATTATCTGTTGAAGCAATAGGTAAGGGAGTAGAATGGGCCAGCATGTTACCCCAGGACAAATTTCACAAATTAATAAGGGAAAATATATATTATTCAACTCAAACGTGGAATCTTGAACAATTTGAAAATGAATTTCGCTCTACACTGAAAGAAACAATAAAAACAAAAGAAAGAAAGAACAAATAGAAAGCGATATATGCCATATCACTACAAGGGAAGATACATTAATACATCTTTTAACACATAGACAAGGGATCGTATCCTATAAAATTCGTATCATTGTATAAATATTACTATACTCTTTCTTAATTCAATGCAGAAGAAATTTATAAAGCTATTAAAAAAGCTACGTCGACGTTATATTGAACGCCACGATTTGCCACAACCTCGTCCCCTTAACAAAGAGATGGACCCTGATATTATATCAAGCCATATTAGGGAAAAATTATTATCACCAGAACCTTGCATGCTCTCAAGATTTGGTGCTGTAGAAATAGGATGTGTAGTCAATTACTTAGGCATCTATCATCAAAAAAGAAAAATTATCAAATACATCAAAGGGGAGGCATTTCCCTGGTGGTGGGAAGAAGAAACAATGTACCCAATGAGGAATAATGCCGGATTCTTTTCAGCAACCCCTGAACTATTAAAGCGTTTTTCGGAAATGATGATTGAAGATATGCCTCTCATTGACATACTTGCTTCCTGGAGATTTGAAGAAGAATATTTCTCTAAAGAATTACAGAATGCGTATAAAATAGATTTTGAGCCTTATAACCCTTTTTGGAGTGATGTACCATGGACTGCTGCCTTAGAAAATAAAAAGGTATTGGTAGTACATCCTTTTGCAGAAACGATACAAAAGCAATACCTTCGAAAAGAACTAATTCACAAAGACCCGAGAGTTCTGCCTACTTTCGACTTGCAAACAATCAAAGCCATTCAAACTATTGGCAATCAAGGCGACGGTAGATTCGAAACATGGTTTGACGCTCTCGAATTCATGAAAAACGAAATTGATAAAATGGATTATGATGTCTGTTTGTTAGGATGTGGAGCGTATGGAATGCCGTTGGCCGCACACGTGAAGCGTTCCGGGAAAAAGGCTGTACACTTAGGAGGCAGTTTGCAACTATTATTCGGGATTAGAGGTGCCAGATGGGAAAACAGTAATTATAACGCAACTTATAATTATTCAAAACTAATGAATGAATTTTGGGTAAAGCCCTCCGCAACAGAAACTCCCTCTAAAGCCCAACAGGTAGAAGAAGGATGTTATTGGTAATGCGACAATGACAAATATGGAACAACCTCATATTTTATATGATTCTCAAATCTTCGATCTACAAAAATTCGGTGGAATCTCACGATATTTTTGTGAAATCATATCCAAACTGGGTATGGCATATGACATTTCTGTTCGCTTTACCGAAAATCATTATTTAGCGCAAGCCAAACTTGCCAGGCACCGTATCCATGCTCCACATTTCTTTTTCAAACATTATAAAAAGCGGCTTTTGCTTGAAAACCAAAAGTTAACAAACAGGTTACTTCAAACGTCATCTCCTTATCTTTTTCACCCGACCTACTACAATCCTTCTTTCCTCAAGCATATTGGTGACCACCCCTATGTAATAACAGTGCATGACATGATTCATGAACTGTTTCCCGAATATTTCCATGATGCTAAAGAGGTCATGGCGCAGAAAAAAGAAGTGATTACAAAAGCCAGCCGGATTATTGCAATTAGTGAAAATACAAAGAAAGATATCGTTAATATATTAAATATTGATCCTCAAAAAATTGACGTTATCTATCATGGAACAAGTATAAAGTCCCATCATGGGAAAGATGAATTGTCACTCCCTAATCGCTATATTTTATTTGTAGGAGACCGAACTCTTTACAAAAATTTCCAACGTTTATTAGAAGCTCTTGCAATCATCCACAAAACAGACCAAGATTTATATTTGCTTTGTACAGGGCATCCATTCAACTGGGAAGAAAAGAAGTTGATAGATAAATTGAATATCACAGACAAGATCATACAAATTTCAATAAACGATAGAAACCTGAATGAATTATACGGCAGGGCACTCCTCTTTGTATTTCCATCACTATACGAAGGCTTTGGCATCCCAGTCCTGGAAGCTTATGCCTGTAAATGTCCTGTAGTCTTAAGTAACACCAGCTGTTTCCCCGAAATAGCCGGCAATGCCGGTGCCTACTTTGATCCTTACTCTATAGAATCAATGGTTCAAACACTGACAGAAATCATAGGTGATAGCGAAAAACGTGCTTCTTTAGTAGCAGCAGGAATAGAGCGGTTACAATTATACTCCTGGGAAAAAGCAACCCGAGAAACAGAGAAAGTATATCAAAAAGTCTTAAATGAAACTCTAAATCCAAAAACGTCCATTAAATGAGAACTCCGACTATCAGTATCATCACAGTCAACTTCAATAACAATGAAGGACTTAAGAAAACATTGCGCAGCATCGAAGTGCAATCATACACCAGCTATGAACATATCATCATAGATGCTGATTCCAATGATGGAAGCCAGGAAACCATCAAGAAATATTCAGAAAAAAATACCCACCTGACTTACTGGGTTTCTGAGAAAGACAAAGGAATCTATGATGGAATGAATAAAGGAATCAGGCAAGCCAAAGGAGAATATCTTTATTTCCTAAATTCAGGAGACTGCTTACAAGGAAACATTCTCAAAGATATTCCATTTGATGGGACAAAATATATCTATGGAGACATGGTCTTAGTAAACGATCATGAACAGAGAAAAGAAGCGGGACCTGATTATCCCGACTTAGTTTTCTTTTTTTATAATGCGTTAGCACATCAAGCGTGCTTTATTCATCATTCTCTTTTTATCAATAAATTATATGACACCCAATATAAAATAATTGCAGATTGGGGACATAGTTTCCAGTCTATCATCATGGAAAGGTGCAGCTACAAACACATCCCCCTAACTATATCTGAGTGTGATGCTACAGGAATCAGTTCCAACTACATCGATGTACAAACTGAACGATTAAAGTGGCTCCAGGAAAACCTCTCACCGCAGCTTTATTCTACATACATTGATATATTGGAATATAAAAAGTCGGATTTCAAGACCATTATTCCAACCATGAACCATACAAAGAAATTTCAAAAAAGAGCATATAGGTTAGTTCGCTATTTATTGAAACTAAATACTCTTTTTTCCTCCCGGCACGATCATACAGAAGATGTATACAACAGTATATTATATCGTCCTTTTTTAAACAAATAATAATAAGAGCCATGAAGATTTCTATCATTATTCCTGCATACAATGCGGAAAAGCAAATCAGAAAATGTGTGTTATCAGCATTACAACAAGATATCTCGCACAATGAATACGAAATCATCGTAATCAATGATGGCTCCACAGACCAGACAGCTGGTATTATACAAGAATTATCTAGGGAGTACCCTACTATAAAAAGTATCACGACTACCAACCAAGGGGTAAGTGCGGCAAGAAATCTCGGCATGGATATCGCTCAAGGAGAAATTATATTATTTGCCGATGCTGACGATTATTTCTGCACAAACTCAATAGCAAAAATCTATGAAGCAATATTAAAGAACGACTTAGACATTCTTCTATTCGACTATAATCATTGGGGGAATCAAAATAAACTTTTGAAAGGTTTTGATTATGATGCACGTAAGTTTTGCCCACGGGACATCGTCTCTGGCAAGTCATTCATAAAAACCGGTTATATGCCCGCTGCAGTCTGGATGCTTGCCTATCGTAGAGAATATATGCTGAAAATGAATTTCAAATTCATCAATATACGACATGAAGATGAAGAATTTATTCCCCGCGTATTCTACTTTGCAGAAAAAATCATGCATCTGCCATTGATCTGCTATAATTATGTACAAAATGAATCTTCATTCATGCAAAACTATAAAGAGTATGGTCTTTTCGATAAAATAAAGGCAATGGACAATCTCAATCAGTTCACCCAAAAATACGTGAAAGAAGAAGACGTAGCCTTTACCTTGAGCGAGCATATATCTTTAAGGCTAATGGAAAATCTAAATAATAGTTTTGCCATCAAAAGCAAAGCTCAGGGAAAAATGGTAAAGCAAATGAAAAAGGCAGGATTAACCCCGCTCGTACATACGAAGAGAGAAGGTCGTTATGCCTTCTTATATAAGTATTTTCCAGTATTATTTATCGCTTATTATCGCCACAAATATTTAAAGCGCCATCATTCCAAGTAGCAATATGAAGAAGATAATCCTCGTCGCATGAAAAAAATATATCTATAATCTACATTTTTTCTGCTATAATACGTACCTTTGCATACTTATATAGACTATAATAACCTAAAGAACTATGATAGATATTGTTTGTAGCATAGACGAAAACTACATTGAATATTGTGGTGTAATGTTAGCAAGCCTGTTCGTACATACTCCAGATGAGAAATTCCGCGTACACATCATTTGTAGCAGTAAGGTCGAAAAGGCCGGAAAAAAAAGGCTGAAAGTTTTTTGCGAGAAACATCAAGCTGAAGTTTATTTTTATGACGTAGACTATTCACTCATTAAGGATTTCCCTATTAGGAAACAGGATCACCTGTCTCTCGCCGCCTACTTAAGGCTTTTCATGTCAGAGCTTATACCCAGTAATATAAACAAAATTCTATATCTGGATTGTGACTTGATCGTTGTCGACTCTATTAAAGAATTATGGGAGAAAAACATCGATAATATTGCCGTAGCTGCCGTTGAAGAAAGGTCACCATTCGATACCGAATCACCTGTCACACTGAAATATCCCGTTGAGTACTCTTACTTCAACTCGGGAGTAATGTTGATAAATCTTCAGAAATGGAGAGAGAAAAAATTTGTAGAGGCATGCAAAAGCTATATCGCATCCAATTATGAAAATATAAAATTGCACGACCAGGATGTTTTGAACGCATTGCTTTATAAAGAAAAACAATTTATTTCTATTCGCTGGAATCTGATGGATTTCTTTTTATATGCAAGCCCTGAGATACAACCGGAGAGGAAAAAAGATTGGGATGATGCTTTAAAATCTCCTGCTATTATCCATTTCACAGGAAAACGCAAACCATGGATGTACAACTGCGACAGTCCTTTCCGTGATCAATACATCCGGTTTGCCAAACAACAAGGATGGCATGTTATTAATAATAAGAATGCCATTCACTATTTCTTCCGTAAGATTCTATATAAAGTAATCAACAAGAAGAAAACTATAAAAATCAAATAACTGAACTAACAACATTCTAAAAGTGTTCATTGATTTATTCACTAAGAATAAATCATTGTATCAAAATATAGTATATCTTTGTAAAATCGCAACCTAAACAATGATTTTAAGTTAATGCTAATGCCTCTTTTAAACAAAATAGCTAATGTTCTCGAAGAAGTCCCGCAGACCTTCAGACGTACATCCAATCCAAAGCTCATTATGACATTATTGGTCAAAAATGAAGAAGATATATTGGAAGAAAATCTGTGTTTCCATAAGGCTATGGGAGTAGACGGGTTTATCATTACTGATAATAACTCCACAGACGGTACAATTGAAATCATCCAAAAATATCAGAAGGAAGGATGGATAAAAGAAGCTATCATAGAAAAAGCAACTAATTATAATCAAAAAGTATGGGTAGACCGCATGATCAAGATTGCCAAAAAGCAACTTCATGCAGACTGGGTCATCAATGCTGATGCCGATGAGTTATGGTACTCTCCTACCGGCAGTCTAAAGACTGAATTAGCCACCACCAGAGCTAATGTACTAAAATGTTCCATGAGATATATGTATCCGGAAGCAGGTAAACAGTTTTGGAAATGGAATCAAGCTATCATTCCAATTATTAACCCGCTAAAGTACAATTTTTATAATCTTTCGCGCTATTCTCTTTATATACCACAAAGAGGAAAAGTTCTTCATCGCACCACCTCGTACCTTCAGATTTCCACAGGAAATCACAAGGTGCTCATGTTCCCTAAACGCCTTAGAAAAAGTAATATTTGCATTTACCACTATTCCATTCGTGGTAAAGAACGTTTTCTTGAGAAAATGATTAACGGTGGCAAACAACTGGAACAAAATCCCCACAGACATATAGGCATGCATTGGCGCTATTTCTATCAGTTGTATAAGAATCAGCAATTAGAAATAGAATATGATAAGATCATCGGAGCAAACTCTTATGATCAGTTGCAACGCGACGGATATATCAAAACTGACAATACTATTCCCGATTTCTTCAAACAACACTTCAACAAATAGTGTAATGAAACATGCTTATCTAATCATCGTCCACAACGAATATCCGGTGTTAGAAACGCTTTTATCCATGATTGATGACGAGCGAAATGATATTTATCTACATATCGACCGCCGCTCAACAGAACTGTATAAAAGAGCCTGTCTTCTATGTACACAGAAAGCCCGATTATTTCTATTACCTACCCGCAATAAAGTATACTGGGGAGACATCAGCCAAGTAGAAACAGAATATCTGTTACTTGAAACTGCCGCCAAGCATAGCACTTATGACTACTACCACTTGCTTTCAGGTGTAGACCTGCCTATACAAACACAAGATTATATCCATTCTTTCTTTCAAGCCAATTCTGGTAAGGAATTTGTCAGTTATTGGTTGGGAGATAAACACCAGAAAGATTTGAATCGTAAAATCTCCCGATACTACTTTTTCACAAAGAGCCTCAAGCGTAGCAACAGTAAATGGCACATCATAACTGCACCATGCCACAACCTTGCACTCATTGTACAAAAACTTATTCGATTTCACAGAAAACAAGAAGTCGAATTTAAAAAGGGTCCCAATTGGTTCAGTATTACTCAAGGCTTCTGTCAGCATCTGATAGAAAAGAAATCCTTTGTACTTCAACGCTTCAAATACACGTTGTGTCCCGATGAAATTTTTCTTCAAACCATATTATGGAATTCTCCTTTTAAAGAGAA